>JBKJRK010000035.1:0-4550 GCA_046593135.1 Tepidisphaeraceae bacterium
CTTTCCGTTCGGCGAGCGCCTTGAGCAACTGGCTCCGCGCACCGGCATCGGCCTTGGGATCGGCGACGATGGCGCGGGCCGATTCCAGCGCCGCCGGATCGTCCCACCACAACCCGATCGCGGTCGCCGGCACGCGGGCTTCGGTATCGCCGGCCGCGATGTCCGCGAGCAATTGGCGGAGTTCGGGATTGAAAAGCTTTGCCCGTTCGGCGCGGTCCATCCCCACCTGGCCAAACGCGTTCACCGCGCCTTGAAGCGCCTGGGCCGTGCGTTTCGGGTCGATTTCGGGATTCGCCATGACCGGGCCGAGGCTCGAAATGATCTCGGCGGGCGAGAGGCCCATCATCGCGATGCCTTCGCGGACCCACCGCACAACGGTGTCGCCGAAGGCTTTTTCCACCGCCGGGTTGGCGTCAATGAACGCAAGCAAATCGCGGCCGTAGTGCGGGGCGACGGGCTTCAGATTCTGATATAGAATGTTGGGAATGAGCGGATCGGCGGCGTTGGCCGGGTTTAACAGCATCGCCTCAAACAACGGCCTCGCGTCGGGTTCCGTCAACCGCCCGGCGGCGACGGCGATCTGTAATCGCACGTCCGGCGACTCATCGCCCTCCGCCATCTCGATCAACCGCGCGAACACCTTGCCGTCCACGCGCCCGAGTTCGCCCGCCGCCCGAACGCCCCAGTTGCGCGTCTCCGCCCGCGGGCTCGACAACACTTTTAAGTGAAACGCCGGGTCGATCTTCTGCTTGCCGACGAGCAGCCACAGCGCGTGCATCGGCGCTTGCGTCGTGTCATCCCCCGACAGCGCGAGATCCTGGAGTTGCGGCGTCAACGAATCGTCAAACTTCTCGGCCAGCACGCGCTGCGCGGTCCGCCGCCACCAGGCGTTGGAATGACCAAGAAATTCAACCAGTTGCTCTTTTGACGCGCGTCCCAGGTCAAACGGCGGCGCGCGCGGGGCGTCCTTGTAGTTGATTCGGTAGATCCGCCCCTTCAATCGGTCCAATCCCGGCGAGTCGCGATTCGCATCCTGGTAACAGTGGTACCGGTCGTACCAGTCCACGACGTAAACGCACCCGTCCGGCCCGAGCTTTTGCGCGACGGGCATGAACCACGCGTCATTGGCGCTGAGGAAATCCGGGTCGGCGGTTTGCCTGTACGTCGAGCCGTTGCGGGCGAGTTTGTCGGTGTTGATGCACGAGCCGTGCAGGTTGCCCATCAGCAGCTTGCCGCGGAAGACTTCGGGGTACGCGTCTGCGTCGCAAAACATCAGCCCCGCATAGGCGGCCTTTTGATGCTTCTCGGTTGCAACAGACGGCAACGGGATTGTGTTCGGCGGGTAAGGCCCGCCCTGGCGGACGTAGTAGCCGCTCTGCGTGATGTGGAACAAGTGGTCGATCACGCAACACGAAATGAACCAGTCGCCTTGGCGGTTGTAATCGAGACCCCACGGGTTGCTCGTGCCTTCGGCGAAAACCTCGAACCGCTTGGTCGGCGGGTGATAGCGCCAGACGGCGCAGGTGAATTCGTACACTTTCCCCCCGGCCGGGTCTTTCACCTTGGCCGGGTTGAAGACGCCGTTCATGCCGTAGAGCCAGCCGTCGGGGCCCCACGTCAGGCTGTTCGGCAACTCGTGCGTATCCGCCCGGCCGAAGCCGGTGAGGACGACTTCTTCGGTGTCGGCGACGTCGTCGCCATTGGTGTCTTTAAGGAAGAGAATGTCGGGCGAGTTGGTGACGTAGACGCCACCATTGCCGATGGCGACGCCGCAAGGAATGTTCAGCCCGTCCTTGAAGATTTTGACGGTTTCAAATCGCCCGTCGCCGTCGGTGTCTTCAAGAATTTTCACGCGGTCGCGGCCCTTGCCCGGCTCGCGGCGCGGGTACTCGATCGACTCACAAACCCAAATGCGCCCCCGGTCGTCGAACGTCATCGCGGTGGGATTGAGCACGTCCGGCTCCCCCGCCACAAACTCCGCCTTAAACCCCGGCGGCAACTGCATTTTCGCCATCGCCTCTGTCGCCGTCAGCGCGGGGCCTGGCGGATGATCCTGCGCGTGGGGCGTGACGTTCTGTGCTTCCACTTGCGACGCAAGAAGGAAGGCGAGAGTCAGGCTCGACACCAACAACGACCAACGACGATTTCTGAGCATGGCGGCATTCTAAAGCCATTCGTCCGGCCGGGTAGTCCATACGATTTTGTTGTTGCATAGTATGCGTTACATAGTATAAACAGGACAGCGAGGTAATCATGCGAATTGAACGCGAACTGATGCGCGGCGCCGGCCCGGCAGCCGTCCTCCGGCTGCTCGAAGGCGGCGAGCGGTACGGTTACGAACTGGTCAAGCTCCTTGACGCCCGCAGTGAAGGCGTGCTGGCCATGGGCCAAAGCACCCTCTACCCCCTGCTTTACAACCTTGAGGCCAAAGGGCTCATCGCCTCCCGCATCGCTTTGCCCGACGACGCCGACACCGGCCGGTCGCGCAAATACTACCGCCTCACCGACAAAGGCAACCGCCAAATCGCACGCGACGCCAGGCAGTGGGAAGCGCTGTCGGTTGCGATGGGCAAATTGGGTGTGGTCGGCGGGTAAGCCGTGGCTACGTCATGTGACGAACGGTTAATCCGCGAAGAAACACATACGCCGAGGGTGTTGTGATGACCGACACGGTGCCTGTGAATATTGTTCGCCGATTCCGGTACACGCCGCTCCGCGACGTCGCGCGCGGTCGGCTGACGGGTCGGCTCGATCTTGCCGCCCGCATCCGGGCGAGTGGACTGCCCGGGCCCGCGCAATCGCTTATCCGCCGCGTCGTCCGCCGGACGCATTTGTGGCGGTTGGAGAAGACGAGTGTCGCCGACGAACTGACCGCACACTTTGCCGACGGAATCGCTTCCGGCGAAACCGTTGATTCTCTCATCGAATCATTCGGCGGCGAGCGCGTCGCGGCTCGTCTCATCCGCCGGGCGAAGTGGAGGAGCCGGCCGCTGATCGCCCATGCGCTGGCGGCGATGGGATGGGCGCTGGTCGCGCTCCTCGTCGCGTATGTCCTTCTCGGCGTTTATCTCTACACGGGCAAGTCTTCGCCGAAGGTCGATTACATTGCCCTTGCCAACGCCGAAACGCTTCGGACCGCACCCGCCGATCGCGCGTGGCCGCTTTACCAAGCGGCGTTGCTTTCCATCCGACAGAGCAGCGAGAGCGAACAGGACAAACTCAGTGCGTTGCTCGATACACGGGAAGGCTACCAACGCTGGCCGGAGTTGATGAAGTGGGTGGACGAGCACGCCAATACTTTGGAACTGATCCGTGCCGCCGCGCGGAAGCCGACGGTCGGCTTTCTCATTGGGCCCGGCGGTTCTGTGGATGACCCCGCACAGAAGGCGTGGGCAGCCTCGCTTCCAGCCGACAGCATTCTTCGCAAGCTGCGCGCCTTCAACGATTACGCCAGCCTGAACCAATTGGCCCGCTTAGGCTCCGTCTTGGCCGCCGACGCGCGAGTCGCACGGGCGCGGGGCGACGCGTCACGCTTTGTCGAAGACCTCGATACGATCGGCCGCTTGACAGAGCACATGCGGCACACGCCTTATCTCATGGTTCAGCACTGGGCATTAGGCGCGCGCTCACAACTTTTGCAGGAGCTGGAGCAAGCGATGGTTCGCCGGCCCGCCCTCCTGTCCGACCGCCAACTGCAAGACCTTGCCCACCGACTCGCCGGGCCACAAATCGCCGCGGATTTTTTCGACCTGAGCGGCAACCGAATGGAGTTCCAAAACGCGGTCCAACTCGCCTACACCGATGACGGCGCCGGCAGCGGACGGCTGACGCCGCAGGGGCTTCGGGCGTTTGCGGGGTATTTCGGATCGATGACCTGGATCAGCGAAACGTCCGACCCACTGACCTTCGCGGTCAGCCCGGCCTACTTTGCCGTCTCCGGCTCCCGCGCCGATGAGGTTGCGATGTTCAACCGCCTTAGTGATGAAGCCGAGGCGCGTTACGCCCGGCCGCTGCGAGAAGTTGGAATCGACGAAGACGCGCTTGGCGCGATGACCGAGTGGCGGTTCCCGGGCACACGCTACCTGTCAGTCGCGGCTTTCAATCCACAGCCTGGCTATATGCACCAGGCGGCCGAGATTTATCTCGCGCGGCGCGACGCCCTGCTCGTCGCGATTGCCCTTGAACTGCACCATCGCCGGCAAGGAACGTACCCTGAATCGCTCGCCGTACTGATGCCAAGCCTTCTCCCCGCAATACCGGTTGATCGCATCACGGGCGGGCCGTTGAGCTACCACGTCTTTGACGGCAAGCCCGTGGTATACAGCTTCGGCGCAGACCACAATGACGACGGGGGACGCGTTCCCGTCGACGAAACCAATGCACCCCGTCCGTGGTCCGCAGTCGCCTGGACGATGTCGCCGAAGCGCGCACCGGGTGACGGCGACTGGATTTTGTACCCCGAACCGATCGAACCGGAGCTGGAAATCCCGGCCGAGGATTGAAGCTCAACCGGGAGCCACGGTCGGTGCCGCTCCCCGCTTTGGCTGGGT
>JBKJRK010000135.1:0-2998 GCA_046593135.1 Tepidisphaeraceae bacterium
TTGATCTTGATGGCCGCCTGAAGCCACTGCGTCGCTTCGGCTCGATTCCCCTCGTTCATGTAAATGGTCGCAAGGTTGTTCATGCCCGTGTAGTTGGTCGGATCGAGCCTGATCGCCTGGAGAAACAGCTCTTTTGCGACCGCTTCCTGCTTGCGGCCGAGCATTTCGAGCGCGAGGTTGTTGTGCGCCCGGCTATTCGAGGGCCGTTGGACAACCACATCTGCCCAGAGTGCGAGAGGGTCCTTGTAATCCTCGTTGCGGGTGACTGTCTGTTGAATCTCCAAGCCGACTAACCCCACGGCGATCGCGCCTGCGACGTACGTGGCCTCGCGCCGCTTCGCCGACGCAGTTTCCCAAATCCGCCTGAGTAGCCGGTACCCGCACAGGACGGCTATCGAGACGAGTCCCATTAACGGAAGGTACATGCGCCGCTCCGTGGCGATCTCCGTGGGGAGCGGCAGGAACGACGACGTCGGCGCCAGGATGAAAAAGAACCACGCGCCCGCGTACGCCGCCGGCCACCGCCGAAACAAGCCGTACACGGTGGCGGCCAGCAGCGCAACGACGAACAACGCTTCAGGCAAAACGCTCGCCAGCGACGCGTTGGTCGGCCAACCGGAGTAGTCGATAATGAGCGGGCGGGGCCAGATACTCAGGCGCAGGTACAGCACCAGCACCTCCGCCTGCGTCTTCAGATACGCCCAGGAACTCAGCGTGTCCTGCGTCGCCAGAGCCGACCGGTGAAAGTCGGCCATTTGGAGGTTAAGCGGAATAAGCACCAGACTGGCAAAGAGGGCTGCGTAGAGCATTTTTCGCTCTCGCAGGATCTGCCGAAATGAATCGGCCACGAACATCCTGTCATACAACAGGATCAGGAACGGCCCGGCCGCCATGATCTCCTTGCAGCCCGTTCCGAGGACGCAAAACACGACGGCCGCGATCTGCCACCAAGCTGCCCGGCGCGGCGATCGCGTGCTACGGATGACCGCGTACAGCGTCAGGAGCATGAACAAGGCGGCGAGAATTTCCGTTCGTCCGGACACATAAGTGACACTGTCGGACAACAGCGGATGCGCCTGCCAGACCGCGGCGACGAGCAGCGCGAGGACCGTCGCGTGCTCCCCAAACCGATCGGCGAGAGTCGGCGACGTCAGTGTTCTTCGGACGACGCCGTACAGTGCCAGCCCCGTCGCCGCGTGCAGGACCAAGTTGCCAACGTGGTATCCCGCGACGTCAAGACCGTGCAGCGCGTAATTCAATGCAAACGTGATCTGCACGACCGGTCGTCCCGACACGCCGGTCCCCATCGGCCCCCACATCATCTCCCAGATCGGCCACAAGCGGCGCATTTGGAAGTTGTTCTGCAGGTTCATGATGTCGTCGAACAGAAACCGGCCGGTAAAGCTGTTGTGATAAGCCAGGAACCCGACGGCAACCAAAACAAGCGGCGCGAGCAACCCCACTCGCGCGCTCAGGGGTTTTGGATCGGGCTTGGGCGGCTCAACTGGCAAGGTTGGATTCGTTCGACGTTTAGCCATACTGGGAAAATCTTCCGGATCAACACGCATTATCTTATTCGTGCCCCCGCCAATCTATCCGGTCGTCACGGGCAACGCCCGCTCGTGTCCCGGCGTAACAACGCTACAGGCGCGGCGTACGCGCCGCTAACCGTCCACAGGAGCCTCATGCCCACTCGACGAATTCTTCTGCTTGCCATCGCCGCAACCCTTCTTCCAATTCTGGCTTCAGTCTCGTTTGCGGCGGGTGCCACGGCGACTGATCCGATCGACATCGCCGACCAGCGCGAGCTTTTTGTGGACCGCCGACTCATCGACTCGCTCGCCGGCGCGTCGCTGCAACTGCACCACCCGCAGCCGGCCGGCAAGGTGATCGTGTTCGATAAGCTGTGGGAAGGCATTTACTGCGCTTACGCGACGGTCATCAAGGACGGCGACGTTTACCGGATGTACTACCGTGGCAACCCGGGCGTCGAGCCCGACGGGAACGACAGCGAAGTCACCTGCTACGCCGAGAGTCGCGACGGCGTGAACTGGACGAAGCCCGACCTCGGCATTTTCGAGATCAAGGGGACGCGGAAAAACAACGTCGTCCTTGCAAACGACAAGCCCTATTCCCACAACTTCAGCCCCTTCCTCGACACCAAGCCCGGCGTTCCCCCCGGCGAGCGTTTCAAAGCCGTCGCCGGGCTCGCGCCCGCGTCGCTGATTTTCTACGGGTCGCCCGACGGGCTTCATTGGTCGAAGCTGCCGAGCAAGGCATTCATAGAAGAAGGCTGGGTGTTCGATTCGCAGAACGTGACGTTCTGGTCGGAATCGGAGAAAAAATATGTGCTGTACTATCGCCGTGTCGTCGACAACATCCGCCAGGTCGCGCGATCGACGTCGGATGATCTCGTGACGTGGTCGCCCGCCGTCCTGATGAGCGTCGACGCCGAGCCGCCGGTGGCGCACAAACAGCTTTACACGAACCAGACCCACCCGTACTTCCGCGCCCCACACCTTTACGTCGCACTGGCCGCCCGATTCATGGAAGGACGTTCGGCGATCACCGACGCGCAGCGACAAACACTCGGAATCGCCGAAGGGAGCTGGATCACAAAAGACTGCTCCGACACCATCCTGCTCACGACTCGCGGCGGCGACCGTTATGACCGCCCGTTCGCCGGGGCGTTCGTCCGGCCGGGGCCGGATTTGGCAAACTGGGTTTCGCGCTCGAATTATGCCGCGCTGGGCGTCGTACCGACCGGACCGGCTGAAATGTCGATCTACGTCCAACGGCACAATGCACAGCCCACGCACTACATCGAACGCCTGACGCTCCGGACCGACGGCTTCGCGTCCGTGAACGCCCCCGCCGGCGGCGGCGAGCTGCGGACCCACGCGATCCTGTTCAAAGGTAAAGCGCTCGAAATCAACTACGCCACCTCGGCGGCGGGCTCGGTGCGGGTTGAGCTGCAAGACGCGGCCGGCAACGCGAT
>JBKJRK010000638.1:0-2971 GCA_046593135.1 Tepidisphaeraceae bacterium
AACCGACCACAGCCACATCTCCGCCCCGCGCTCGACGGCGATCTGCCGGAGCAGTGTGAGCACGTATTGCTCCTCGTGCGTGGCGATCGCGATGCACGAATGCCGCGCGACGATTAATTGTTGGAGCCGTTCTTGATCGCTCATGGAATTACAGCAAGTTTCGGCCCGGCAGTGTTGTCGTGTCAACTAGAGCGCTTTGCTCGGGGACAGTCGAGGGGGAGCCATGAAGACCCGAAGGCGCTTAGTAAAATACGAAGAAGGTTCCCGCAACATATCTTCCGGGTCGCTCCGAAACATCCGATCACTCTTTCCTTTCGTGGCCTTCTTCGTGACTTCGTGACTTCGCGGCTCCCCGCTTCTCAAAATTTTATCGGACGTAGTGAAGGCCCGGGCGAGCAAGTGCCGATACCTCTGGCAGAACGAACGGGAGTCACCAGTCGGGAGTACGGCACGATGTCGGTAACCATTGATCACGAAACCTTGCTGGCGGACGACATGGGCATGACCACCATCGGCCAGGTGTTGTCGCACGTGCACACCCGCAACCGCTTAGTCGTCAACATGTTAATTGATGGTGAAGAGCCGGACCTCGACCGAATGGGCGAAGTGAAGCGCGTTCCGTTGAACGGCCACGTGCTGTTCATCGAGACCGCCGAGCCGCGGGCGATGGCGCTGGAGGTGCTCGGTGAGGTCGAAGAGCAACTTGACGAAGCCGACCGCCTGAAGGGCGAAGCCGTCGAACTGCTCCAGCGAAACGCCGCCGTCCGGGCGATGGAGCGGCTGAGCGGCTGCTTCAGCACCTGGCAGCACGCGCAACAGTCGTTGCTGAAAACCGCCCAGCTTCTCCGGATCGACCTCACCCGCATCACCGTCGGCGGCCAGTCGCTCGCCGACGTAATGGGCGAATTCATCGGCCAGCTCCGCGAAGTAAAGCAGGCTATGGAAGACCGCGATTTCGTCACACTCGCAGACGTGCTCACCTACGAAATGACGCAAACCAGCAGCAACTGGCGCGAAGCAATCGGCGCGATGCGGGAAATCGTCGGCGGCTGAGACCCCTGCCAAACGTGACGCGTGAGAAGTGATGCGTGAAATGCAAATCCTTTCCCGTTTCACGCATCACTTCTCAAGCGTCACGTCTTCGCTCCGCCCCTCCCAGCCCGTACACTGAAGGCGTATGAACGCCGCCCCATCCCTTCACGACCTCTGCGAGCTCGGTTCCGAACTGTTGATTCAAACCCGCTACCTCGAAGCCGAGGCGACGCTCGAACGCGCGGAGCGCGAGGCGTGGTCGTCACACGATTGGGATTCGCTGGCCCGGCTGTACATGCCGCTCCAGGAAGCCCGGCGGCAAAGAAGGCAGCGCTGCGGAGAAGGCGTCGTCGCGCTCGACCTGATCGCCCAAGGCCCGCACGACGCGATCGACGGGCGGCGGATCGTCGAAAATTTTCCGCACGGACAACTCCTCGTCGCCGGCTGGCGGTCGATCGAGCCGGCAGTGCAGGTCCGCCGGCTGGCGAAGGAGCACGGACTCTACGTCGAGACGTTTCTCGGGGCGACGTTTCAGCTCGGCGGGCGGCCGGTCGTCGTCATTTCGCCGCTCGAAGACTTCACGCTGCCCGCCCATGATTTCGAGACGCTCGAGGAATTGCAGAATCACCTGCCCCCCCGCTGCCTCGTCGTTGACGAAGACCACATTTCCCGCGGGCATCGCAAGGGCACGCTACAGACGTTTGGCGAAGTGATGGGGATGTGGGAACAACTCCACGCGCCGTTCCTCTCCGGGGCCGACGCCGAGACCGATCCAATCCGTCAGATGGAGGCGTATCGCCGCACCACGCATGTCGATTACGCCGCTGAACTGGCGCACCAAAAATTGTCGAACGTCGCCCATGCCCTGGCACGTGAGGCCCATAATCGTTCGTGAAATG
Source organism: Tepidisphaeraceae bacterium (assembly GCA_046593135.1). GTDB lineage: Bacteria > Planctomycetota > Phycisphaerae > Tepidisphaerales > Tepidisphaeraceae > JBKJRK01. The sequence goes on from JBKJRK010000638.1 coordinate 1,932, forward strand.
GACGTGGGCGGCTCGTCACGCCTTTGCTACGTTGTTGGCCGATTCAAGACAAACCGGCAACGAGGATTGACATGCCACTATTCGGTTTCGGTCGCGGCGACGGCAGAGGCAGAGGTTTCAACCCGCGATGGATCATCGCGTTGGCGATCGCCGGCTTCGGGTTGGTCAGTTACATGATGAGCCGCGAGCGCAACCCGACGACCGGCGAGATACAGCACGTCGCGATGTCAGTCGATCAAGAGAAAGCGCTCGGCTTGCAGGCCGCCCCGGAGATGGCGGCGCAGATGGGTGGGGCGGTCGATCCGAAGCGAGACGAGGACGCCCGTCTGGTCGCCGATGTCGGCGCCAAACTGGTTTCATCGAGCGAGGCCGGCCGCAGCCCCTACGTTGGCAACTTCCACTTCTACCTGCTCGACGACCCCAAGACGGTGAACGCCTTCGCCCTACCCGGCGGACAAATCTTCATCACCCGGGCGCTGTTCAACCGCCTGCAAAACGAGGCCCAACTGGCCGGGGTGCTGGGCCACGAGATCGGCCACGTCATCCACCGCCACTCCGCCCAGCAAATGGCCAAGGGCAAGCTCGGCCAGATGCTCTCCACCGCCGCCGGCGTCGGGGCCGACGACTCGCGCGTGATGATGGGTGCTCAAATGGCCAACCAGATGATGCAGCTCAAGTACGGCCGCAACGACGAAACCCAATCCGACACCACCGGCATCGACTACATGGCCGCCGCCGGCTACGACCCCCGCGGCATGCTCGGCGTCATGCAAATTCTCAAAGAAGCCAGCGGCGGCGGCAAACAGCCCGAGTTCATGTCCTCCCACCCCCTGCCGGACACCCGCCTGAAAGAAATCGCCGCCATCATCAAACAAAAGTACCCGACCGACCGCCTCGCCCAACTAAGCCAAGGCCGGCCGCTGAACGACGTGGCGCCGAAGGACGTTCAATCGACGGATCTGGAGCGATGGTAAACGGGCTGAACTCAAACCCGGACTCTATGAAGTGCCGTCCACCTTTTGAGGCGAGTTACGCCGTCA
>JBKJRK010000640.1:0-9610 GCA_046593135.1 Tepidisphaeraceae bacterium
AAGCGGGTGAAGTTCCGCAAAAGCCAGCGCGGCAAGATGAAGGGCAATGCGACCCGCGGTAATACCGTGGCGTTCGGCGAGTACGGCCTGCAGACGACCAAGGCGTCCTGGATCACCGCCCGCCAGATCGAGGCCGGGCGTGTCGCCGCGATGCACTTCCTGCGTCGCGAAGGCCGCGTGTTCATCCGCATCTTCCCGCACAAGCCCATCTCGGGTAAGCCGCTCGAAACCCGCATGGGTAAGGGCAAGGCCGAGCCGGAATACTGGGTAGCGGTCGTGAAGCCCGGTACGGTGATGTTCGAGATCACCGGCGTCGTCGAGCCAACGGCCAAGAAGGCCCTGGCCCGCGTGGCCCACAAGATGCCGGTCCCGTGCCGGTTTGTCGAACGTCGTCACGCGGTGGCGTAGGTCTGAAATCTGAGATTTGAGTTATCAGGTTTGAAAGTTGAGATTTCAGATTCTGAGGATCAACAATGACGACCAAAGAGATTCGTGAAAAAGAAACGACGCAGCTCAATCACGAGCTGGTCGAAAAGCAGAAGCACCTGTTCGACCTGCGCAGCCAGGCCGTCACGGAAAAGCTGGAAGACCCCAGCCAGCTCCGCAAGACGAAAAGAGAAGTTGCGCGGATCAAGACGATCGTTCGGCAGCGCGAGATCGAACAGGCAAATAAGAAATGAGTCCGTAGTCAGTAGTCCGTGGTCCGTAGTCGGGACGGCGGTGCTGCTGATTTTTAGACTACGGACTACGGACTACTGACTACGGACTAGACCTATGGCAGCAGCAACAGCAGAAAAAGCGACCGGCGCCGCGGAAGAGCGATCGCTCCTCCGCACGATTCAAGGCGTCGTCGCCAGCGACAAGGGCGACAAGACGATCAAGGTCGTGGTCAACTACCAGACCAAGCACGCGAAGTACGGCAAGTACCTCAAGCGTCGTACGACCCTGCACGCCCACGACGAGAAGAACGAGGCCCGTGAAGGGGACCTGGTTGAGATCGCCGAGAGTCGGCCCCTCAGCAAGACCAAGCACCACCGCCTGCTCCGCATCGTCCAGAAGGCGCCGGAGAAAGCCGTGCAGGTGTCCGCGGAAGAAGTGATGACCGGGAAGGCTCCGGAGGCGCGGTAATCATTTTGGATTTTGGAGTGTGGATTTTGGATGGAATTCCAAATCCAAAATCCAAAATCGAAAATCCAAAATGGAAGCGAAGCGACAATGATTCAGCAACAATCGTATCTCGACATCGCCGACAACACCGGCGCGAAGCAGGCGATGTGCATCAAGGTGCTCCGCGGCAGCTCGAGCAAGGGCAAGTTCAAGCGCAAGGTCGGCGGCGTCGGTGACGTCATCATCTGCGCGGTCAAGAAGACGCTCGCCGGCGGCGACGTGAAGCAGGGGTCGATCATCCGCTGCGTCATCGTCCGCACCCGGCATCCAACCATGCGGAAGGACGGTTCCTACGTCCGCTTCGACAAGAACGCGGCCGTCACGATCGACAAGGAAAATAACCCCGTCGGCACCCGCATTTTCGGCGCCGTCGCCCGCGAGCTTCGCGACAAGAACTTCATGAAGATCGTGTCGCTGGCGAGCGAAGTGGTGTGAGGCTGGAGTGGCCAGTGGCCAGTGGCCGGTGGTCAACGAAGAGATAATACGAACGGCTGGATCGGTATTCGACTGGCCACCGACAACTGGCCACTGGCCACTGGTTCCTATGGCACGACACATTAAATCCGGCGACACCGTCATCGTGATCAGCGGCGCCGACAAGGGCAAGACCGGCAAGGTGCTGCGGGTTCTGACGGAAAAGAACCGCGTGGTGGTCGAGGGCATCAACCGCGTGTGGAAACACGTGCGGCCCAACCAGCGTAACCCCCAGGGCGGGCGCATCCAGAAGGACGCCCCGATCCACATGAGCAACATTCAACCGCTCGACCCGTCGACCGGGAAGGGCACCCGAGTGAAGTTCGCCGAGAAAGACGGCCGCAAGCACCGCATCGCGGTCGGCAGCGGGACCGACCTCGGCCCGACCGGTAAGAAGTAAGTGACGAGTAACGAGGACTGAGGACCGAGTAAACGAAGTAACTCAGTCCTCAGCACTCAGTCCTCAGTACTGGGTAAGATCATGGCAGACGACAAAGAAAACAAAAAGAAGTCCGGCGGCGCCCCAAAGGGTGGCCCGAAGGGCGGCGGCGAAAAGAAGGTGCGCAGGCCCAAGGCGGCCGAAGCCCAGGCCGATGTCGCCGTCGACGACGGCACCCCCCAGACGCCCGCGCCGGCCCCGCGCCTGATCGCCCACTACCCCGAAAAGGTCGTCCCGGCCCTCAAGCAGCAGTTCGGCTACACGAACCTCCTGGCCGTCCCGAAGATCGAAAAGATCATTATCTCCATGGGCCTCGGCAAAGCCGTTGCCAACAAGGAGAAGGGCAAGATGGAGATCGCCGAGAAAGAACTCGGCATCATCGCCGGCCAGAGGCCCGTCCGCTGCAAGGCCAAGAAGAGCGTCGCGAACTTCAAGATCCGCGAAGGTGAAGAAACCGGCCTGAAGGTCACGCTCCGCGGCGACCGGATGTACGAGTTCCTTGACCGATTGATCACGCTGGCGTTCCCCCGCGTGAAGGACTTCCGCGGCGTCAGCCCCGACGGGTTTGACAAGAGCGGAAACTACAACTTCGGGTTCACCGAACAAACGGTCTTCCCCGAAGTCGACGGCGCGTCCGTGACGTTTCAGCAGGGCATGAACATCACGATGGTGACAACGGCGAGCAAGCCGGACGAGGGCCGCGAGCTGCTCAAGCAGTTCGGCTTCCCGTTCCGGGCGCCGGAAGAGAAGAAATAAATCAGTTGCCAGTGTTCGGTGGTCAGTAAGACTGCCCTACCGACCACTGGCCACCGACCACTGACCACTGAGGCAATATGGCAACTAAAGCCTGGATATCGAAGCAGAAGCGTCGTGAGGCGATTGTCGCACGGTTCGCTGACATTCGGCGTGAGCTGAAGAAGCAGAAGAACTATGCCGCCATCGCCAAGCTGCCGCGCGATTCGAGCCCGACCCGGTCGCACAACCGCTGCCAGCTGACGGGCCGTTCCAAGGCAGTGCTGCGGAAGTTCAAGGTCTCCCGCATCATGCTCCGCGAGCTCGCCCTGGCGGGTAAGATCCCGGGCATGAAGAAGGCGAGCTGGTAAGAGGCGGAAGTGGCCGGTGGTCAGTGACCAGTGGCCAGTGAGAGAGACGGGTGTGTGGGCTGGCCACCGGCCACTGACCACCGACAACTGGTTTACGCATGAACAATCAAGACCCCATCGCGGACATGCTGACTCGCATCCGGAATGCAAACCGGGTGGGCCGGCGGATGGTGCTGATCCCCAAGAGCAAGATCTGCGTCGGCATCGCACACGTGCTGCGCGACGAAGGCTACATCGAACAGTTCGACGTGATCGAAGACGCCTCCAAGCAGGGCCAGATCCGCGTCAAGCTCAAATACTCGCTGGGCGGCGACAAGGTCATTCACGAGATCGACCGCGCCAGCAAGCCCGGTTGCCGCGTGTACCGCGGCGTCGACGAACTGCCCGAAGTCCTCAACGGGATGGGCATCGCCGTCGTCAGCACCAGCAAGGGCGTCATGAGCGACCGCAAAGCCCGGGAAGCAAACGTCGGCGGCGAGCTGCTCTGCACCGTGAGTTAACACGAAGTGGCCGGTGGTCAGTGACCAGTGGCCGGACAGGAATCGGTTGTCACTGGCCACCGGCCAGTGACCACCGGCAACTGGTGAAATTATGAGTCGAATTGGAAAAAAACCCGTCCCCGTCGGTAAGGCGAAGGTCGCGATCAAGGACCAGCACGTCGCCGTGGAAGGCCCCAAGGGCAAGCTCGAGATCGACGTGCATCCGCTGATCTCCGTCGCCCAGGAGGACGGCAACCTCGTCGTCACGCGCCCGGACGACCAGAAGCAGAGCAAAGCCCTGCACGGCCTGACCCGCGCCCTCCTGGCCAACATGGTCGAAGGCGTGACCAACGGGTACAAGAAGACGCTCGAAATTCAAGGCGTCGGCTACAAGGTCGAGCAGAAGGGCAAGAATCTTGTCCTCTCGGTCGGGTACGCCAACGCGATCACGAAGGCGATCCCCGCGAACCTGACGGTTCAGCTCGAAGGCCCGACGAAGATTCACATCAGCGGCGCCGACAAGCAGACGGTCGGCCAGTTCGCCGCCGAGGTGCGTTCGGTTCGCAAGCCCGAGCCGTACAAGGGCAAGGGCATTCGCTACGAAGGTGAATCCGTCAAGATCAAGCCGGGCAAGGCGTTTGCCGGCGCGGGTGCGAAGTAGAAAAGGAATGCAGAATGCAGAATGCAGAATGCAGAATGAAGCTGATTTCTTCATTTATCATTCATCATTCATCATTCGTCATTTAATGACATGGCAGATAAACAGAAAGAAAAGCAACTTCGCCTCCAGCGGCGTAAGTGGAGCGTTCGGAACACGCTGTCGGGGACCGCGGAGCGTCCGCGTCTGGCGGTTTTCCGGAGCGACAAGCACATTTACGCCCAGCTCATCGACGACCTCGCCGGCCGCACGCTGGTGTCGGCGGCGACGACGAGCGGCGAAGTGCGCGGCGAAATGAAGAACGGCGGCAACGTCACCGCGGCCAAGCTCGTCGGCAAGGCCATCGCCGAGCGCGGCAAGGCCGCCGGCATCACCAAGGTGGCGTTTGACCGCGGCGGGCGAAAGTACCACGGCCGGGTCAAAGCCCTCGCCGACGCCGCCCGCGAAGGCGGCTTGCAGTTTTAAGAGAGTCCGTAGTCAGTAGTCCGTGCTCCGTAGCTACTGACCGCCGACTACGGACCACGGACCACTGACTACGGACGAGACCAAACATGGCTGAAGAAACGAATCAACCGACCGAGCCGCAGCAGTCCGCTCCCGAAGCGCAAGCTCCGGCCGCGCCCGAGCAAGCCGCACCCGCGACCGAAGGCCAAACCTTCGCGCCTCAAGCGCCGAGCCGCGGTCCGCAAGGCGGCGGCGGCGGTGGTGGGGGTGGTGGGGGACGTGGGGGCCAGCGCGGCGGTGGCCGGGGCGGACCGCAAGGCGGCGGCCGTGGCCGGGGCGGCCCGCGCCGCGACGACCGCGGCGGCGACGAATCGGGCATCGAGTCCGCAGTCGTCCGCATCTACCGCTGCTCGAAGGTCGTCAAGGGCGGCCGGACGTTCAGCTTCGGCGCACTCGTCATCGCCGGCGACCGCAAAGGTTCCGTCGGCATCGGCTACGGCAAGGCCAACGAAGTCCCGGGCGCCGTCGAGAAGGCCACGAAAGACGCCCGCAAGACTATGTTCAAGGTCAACCTCAAGGGCACCACGGTCCCGCACACGGTCAAGGGTCGTAGCGGCGCCAGCACGGTGATCCTCGTCCCGGCGCGCCCGGGCACTGGCGTCACCGCCGGCAAGAGCGTTCGCCCTTGTATGGAACTCTGCGGCATCACCGACATCCTGACCAAGGCCTACGGCTCGACCGCCCCCAAAAACCTCGTCAAAGCGACGATGGACGCACTCCGCCAGCTCCAGAACCGTGAGCAGGTTGAAGGTGCTCGCGGCGTAATGCTGGCGAAGGGTGTGGGCGAATTGGTAACGGCATAAATGAGTTGCCAGTTGTCAGTTGCCAGTTGCCGGTGAAGGCGGCCGGCTCCTGTCACTGGCAACTGGCAACTGACAACTGGCAACTGCTATGAGCATGCTTCACGAAATCACCGCCCTCGCACCGCGAAACAAGCGCAGCCAGCGCAAGGGCCGCGGCGAGTCGAGCGGTCGCGGTAAGACCTCGGGCAAGGGCAACAAGGGTGCCAAGGCGCGTTCCGGCGGCCCGTACTGGAAGCCGGGCCACGAAGGCGGCCAGACCGCCATCTTCCGCCGGCTTCCCAAGCGCGGGTTCAGCAACCACGACTTCGAGCGGCGCTATTACGTCGTGAACCTGTCGGACCTCGAACAGTTCGACAACGGCGCGACCGTTGACGCCAGCGTCCTGATCGAAGCCGGCCTGATCCCCGACACGAAGGACCCGGTCAAGATTCTTGCGAACGGCTCGTTCACGAAGAAACTGAACGTCGTCGCCGGCTGGTACAGCAAGTCGGCCCACGAGAAGATCATCGCGGCCGGCGGCGCGGCCCAGAACGCCAAGGGTGAAGCCTTCGAGTTCCCCAAACCCAAGAAGAAATTCGTCAAGCGCGACAAGGTCAAGGTGGCCAAGGGTGCCGAGGCCGCCGAAGCCGCGCCCGCCGCCGCTGCTGCTCCCGCCGAGGGTGCCGCTGCCGAGGCCAAGCCCGCGCCGACCGAGGGCTAATGCAAACGATCCGTCGGTGTAAGCCGCGGCTGTCATCCGCGGGAGCGAGTTGCTCCCGCGGGTAGCATCCGCGGCTTTACACGGTTAATCGGGTAAGCGGCGCCAGAAGCGTGCGAACCCGAGCGTATGGTTGTCCCGAAACGGGGTAACGCGAATGCTCAAAACGTTTATCAACATCTTCCGGGTGCCCGAGCTGCGGAACAAAGTGCTGTTCACGCTCTTGATGCTCGCCATTTACCGGATCGGCTATCACGTGCCGATCCCCGGCGTGAATCAGGAAGCGCTCGCGGAGCTGAGCGCATCCCAGGCCGAAGGCGGCAGCGCGGCGGGGCGGCTGGCGAGCTACGTCTCGCTTTTCTCCGGCGGCAGCTTGTCGCAGAGCACGGTCTTCGGGCTCGGCGTCATGCCGTACATCTCGGCCTCGATCATCTTCCAGCTCCTCGCGACCGTGGTCCCGTCGCTCGAGAAGCTCCAAAAGGAAGGCGAGACCGGCCGCAAGAAAATCCAGGAGTGGACGCGCTACGCCACGGTCCCGCTTTGCATCATCCAGGCGATCTTCTGGCTCAGCTACATGCTCAACGCCGACGTGCCCGGCACGAGCCAGAAGCTCGTCCAGCAAACCTACATTGAAAACCACCTGATGGGATTCTGGGTCGTGGGCGTGACCTGCCTGACGGCGGGCTGCCTGTTCCTGATGTGGCTCGGCGAGCAGATCGACGAATACGGCCTCGGGAACGGCATTTCGCTGATCATCCTGGCCGGCATCGTCGCCCGCATGCCCGTCGCCCTCGGCCATCTCGTTGAAGCCGCCGACCTGCGCGTCGGCGCTCCCGCCGACGCGATCGGCATCGGCGACATCATCTTCCTCATCTGCTCGTTCATATTCGTCGTCGCCGGCTCGATCCTCATCACCCAGGCCCAGCGCCGCATCCCCGTCCAGCAGGCGAAGCACACCCGCGGCCGGCGCGTGTACGGCGGGTCGCGGCAGTACCTGCCGCTCCGCGTGAATCACGGCGGCGTCATGCCGATCATCTTCGCCCAGTCGCTCATGCTCTTCCCGGGCATGATCTTCGGCTGGCTCGACGGCGCGGTGAACGGGCCAGGATCGGCGACCGGAATCTTCGGGTCCGTCGTCCGATTCTTCAACGAGCAGTTCAACTACGGCCATTTCTTCTACGTTCTCACCGAGATCGTGATGATTTACTTTTTCGCCTACTTCTGGACCACCGTCCAGTTCCAGCCGAAGGAAATGGCCAACCAGCTTCGTGACTACGGCTCGTTCATCCCCGGCCTGCGCCCCGGCAAGCGGACGGCGGACTACCTTGAAAAAGTGATGATGCGGATGACCTACGTCGGCGCCGCATTCCTGTGCGCGATCGCCGTCATTCCGACCGCAATCAGCGGCACGATGAACATCCCGTTCGAGATCACGGCGTTCCTCGGCGGCACCGGGCTGCTCATCGTCGTCAGCGTCGCGCTCGACATGGTCCAGCGCATCGAAGCCAACCTCCTCATGCGGAATTACGGCGGATTCCTCAGCGGCCCCGGGCACAAGGGCAAGCGGATTAAGGGCCGTCAGTATTGATCGAATAAGTTGCCAGTTGCTTGTTGCCAGTTGCCAGCGACGGCAGTAACTGGCAACTGGTAACTGACAACTGGCAACTTATTCATGGCAATTGTCCTTAAATCTCGAAACGACATCGAGCGCATGCGGCGGGCCGGGCAGGTCGCTTGCAACATCCTGGCCAAGATGCGCCAAGCCGTCGCGACCGGCGTTACGACTCAGTACCTTGACGAGCTCGCCCGCGTCGAGATGGAAAAGGTCGGTGCCGTGTCGGGCTCGCGGAATTACCCGACCTACAAGGCCGGCGAGGGGTTCCCGGGCTACACCTGCATCAGCGTGAACGAAGAAGTCGTTCACGGCATCCCGAGCAGACGCGCCCTGAAAAACGGGGACCTCGTCACGCTTGACGTCGCCCTTTCACTCGACGGCTTCTGCGCCGACACCGCCTCGACGGTCGCGGTCGGGCCGGTCGGGGCGCTACAACAGAAACTGCTGGACGTGACGAAACAGACGCTCGTGCTCGCCATCGAGCACATCAAGCCGGGCAAGCGGTGGAGCGAGATCGCCCGGCTCATGCAATACAACGTCGAGCGGAACGGGTTCAGCGTGGTCCGCGAATTCGTCGGGCACGGCGTCGGCCGGTCGATGCACGAGGACCCTAAAGTCCCGAATTTCGTCACCGGCGAACAGCTACGCGGCGACTTCCGCCTGAAGCCGGGGATGACGATTGCCGTCGAGCCCATGGTGGTTGCCGGCCGGCGTGACGTGAACGTGCTGCCGGACCAGTGGACCATGGTCACCGAAGACGGAAGCCCCGCGGCTCACTATGAACATACGGTGGCGGTGACGGAGGTCGGGGTGGACGTGCTGACGGACGGCCGGGCGCCATTCAAATTGTAAGTTATGTCGAAACATGGAATTACAGAATCAAAATTTGAAATCTCAAATGCCGCTTCTGTAATTCATCGTCCTGAATTGTCCGCAACTCCGTTCCCCTTGAGGGAATAGGAATTTTCTGATAGGCTAATCGATTCGCCGGTCCGGACCGGCTGGAAAGGTATTGAGTCATGAAAGTACGAAGCAGCGTCCGGCGGATCTGCGAAAACTGCAAGGTTGTCCGCCGCAAGGGAATCGTGCGAGTCATCTGCACGAACACGAAGCACAAGCAGAAACAAGGTTAATAAGTTGCCAGTGCTCGGTTGCCAGTTGCCAGTGAAGGCGATGACTGGCACCTGTGACAACTGGCAACTGGCAACTGGAGCCCTCATGCCCCGTATCGCAGGCGTAGACATTCCGAACGACAAGCCCATTCGAATCAGCCTTACGTACCTCTACGGGATCGGCCCGGCGAACGCCCGCGAGATCCTGAAAGAGGCGGCGATCGACGGCCAGCGCCGCGCGAAGGAGCTGACCGAAGAAGAGCTGGCGAAGATCATCGGCATCATCGACCGGGCCCACCTCGTCGAAGGCGCCCTCCGCCGCCAGATCAACCAGAACATCGGCCGGCTACGCGACATTCAAAGCTACCGCGGCACCCGGCACCGCCGGTCTCTCCCGACCCGCGGCCAGCGCACCCGCTCCAACGCCCGCACCCGCAAAGGCCCCCGCAAGACGGTGGGCGTTCAGCGCGCCAAAGACGCCAAACCGGCGGGAAAATAGTCACCCTGACCTATGCCTGATTCCAAGAAACCCAAGGCTCCGAAGGCCGCCGATGAGACC
>JBKJRK010000042.1:0-8225 GCA_046593135.1 Tepidisphaeraceae bacterium
CATTAAACGAGGCAAGTCCCAGCGCGACCAAGCCGAGGCAGACGCTCCACTCAGTGGCCGGACTCCGTTCAGCCGGCGTGCGAATTCCGTCCATAGCGACACTGCCTCTCATCAACATTTGAGTGCAAGCGTGGCACGATCTTATCCCGAAATGGCGTCAGAGCGCCATTCCTCAAACCGTCTCAACATCTCTCCCGTCACCGACGGCGGCGTGTCACGAACCACGTCGGCGATGATGTCGCTGGTGATCTCGCCCTCTTCGCCGGAGGCAACGCTTCGTAGAAACGGGACCGTCGCCGAGCGGTCGCACAGGTACCTGATGTCGGCGCCGCTGTAGCCGTCGAGTTTTGTCGCGAGGGCGTCGAGGTCGACGGCGTCGGCAAGCGGTCGTTTGGAGAGGTACAGGTCGAGCATCTTCCGCCGGGCGGGGAAGTCGGGGAGCGGGATGTAGACTTTTTCGTCGAATCGGCCGGGGCGGAGCATGGCGGGGTCGAGTTGCCAAGGGACGTTGGTTGCTCCCATCAGCAGGATCGGGCGGCCTGCCTTTTTGTCGAAGCCTTCGACGCCTTGGAGGATCTGCGGCACCACGCGCTGCATGACACTCGATCCTTCGTCCCGCCGGGCGGGCACCAAGGCTTCGATCTCGTCGATGAAGATGATGCTGCGGGGCTCTTCGGCCGCGGCGTCGAAGAGTTTCTTGATGTTCTGCTCGGCTTCGCCGACCCACTTGCTGAGCACATCCGCCGGCGAGATGCGGAAGAACGTCGCGTCGATCTCACCGGCAGTCGCCTTGGCGAGCATCGTCTTGCCGGTACCGGGAGGGCCGTAGAGCAGGATGCCGCCGCCGGGCTTGATGCCGAACCGCTCGGCGAGTTCGGGATGGTCAAACGGGTAAATCATCTTCAGCCGGATGTCTTCCTTCACGTCTTCCAGACCCGCGACGTCGGCGAAGCGGATCGACGGTTTCTCCTTGACGATCCATTGCGACGCGGAGGTTCCGCCTTCTGATTCCGACGACCCCTCTCGCGGCACCCCCCCGGACTTGCGTCCCCCCGCCGGCGGCGGCCGGCGGGTTTCGGCCTTGGCCTTTTCGCAATCCCGCGCCAGTTCGAGCAATCGGTTGGCCATCTGCCGCCGACCTTCGCGGAGGTCTTCGCCCTTGGCATCTTTGCTCAAGTCCACCATTGCCCGCGCAGCTTCGAGCAAATAAACCCGTGCCGAATCCCATTGCCCGGCACGGCGGGCGTCGAGGCCTTTCTGGCGGTAGCGTTCGAAAGTGTCCCAGGTGACGGGCATTGTGGTCAGCCCCTGATGATGCGCAGAAGGCCCCGCGCACCATAAAAAATCAAAAGCGCGGCGCCGATGAAACAAATGCCGGCGAGCGCGTAAAGCACGTACATCAACCCCAGGCCCGAGGGGCCCGCACTACCGCCTGATGGAGACTCGATGAGGACGAGCACGCCGATGAGGAAGCACCCGGCGAGGACAATGAGTCCGAGCCCGCCGCAGATCATCGCAACACCGGCGCCCGTCCGTGAAGGCGGACTATTCACGGCAGACGGCGTGGCGTAGGGAATGGGCGCTGTAGACACTTGACTCGGCGACGTCGGAACATCGTTCGTTGCGGTGCTCATTGCCTATCGCCCATCCGACCGAACGGAAACGATTCATCCTTCACGGCGCGAGGATGAGAGGGAACGGAGTCAGATTCTCCACGCTCGTCGCTGTGACGAGATACTGATTCTCAATCCGCATTCCCGCGCGAAGCTGCGGCCCGTACAGTCCAGGCTCGATGGTGAACACTTCGCCCTCCATCAACACATCATCCCACTTCGGGTTCAAATGGGGAAACTCGTGCGGCTGAAGGCCGACGCCGTGGCCGAGGTGGTGTGGGAAGGGTTTACCGGTTCGCGCGCGGTAGTGCTCGTCGACGGCGGCGTAGAGGTCGCGGCAGCGGACGCCGGGCTTGGCGAGACGTTCGATGATCGGGAAGACGTCGACGACGGTCTGCCAGGCGGCCGTCTGCTCGTCGGTCGGATGGCGATCGACGGAGAAGGTCCGGCAGTTGTCGGAGAAGTAGCCGCGGTACGCCGGGCCGAGGTCGAGGATGTAGAGTTCGCCGGCTTTGGCGACGTGACCGCCGCGGGGCGGGCCGCCGGGCGCGGCGCAGACGAAATCGTTGCCGAGATGCGTGGGCCAGAGCGGTTCGGCGGCGGTCTCGACGGCCACTGCGTGGAGTTCGCTGTACACCCGCAACTCGGAAACGCCGGGCTCGATGATCTCCCGCGCCCGGCGGTACATTGCCTCGGTACAGGCGATCGCGCGGCGCATCAGGGCGAGTTCGTCGGAATTTTTCCGGCGACGCAATTCCCAGAGGTGTTCATCGAATTCGGTTCGACGGGCGATGCGATGCGTTAGTTGCGAAGAAACCGCCGAGGCGTCGAGGCCGACCTGCTCGGTAGCGCGGAACGGCGGCACGACGCCGGCGACCCCGGCCGCCTGGTCCTGGCGCTGCGTGCCGAGCCAATTGGACTCGTAAACGACGACGGTCTCTGCCTCCGGCGCCGCCTCCGGCTCCTTACCGCACACGAGCCACGACTGCCCGTCGCTGCGGGTCATGAAGGCCGCGTCGTGCAGCCAGAACGGACGGTAACCCGTGAAGTAGTAAACGTGACACGGCTGGCCGACGACAACGACGTCAATCTTCTGGGCCTGCATGACGTCGAGCAGGCGGCGTTGGCGTTGGCGGCACAGGTCTGGAAGTAGCATCGCGGTAATGTAAGCGAGAAGCGGATTGCGTCTACCCGAAACCGCGTTCTCGATGCGGGTATAGAAGCGGCCGGGGTCTAAATAAGGGTGCGTGATCACGCGCCGATCGTCCGCGGGTTAGCCGCTGCCCGCAGGGCAGCGTCGTGTCGCATGGGCGCGTACTCGTGCACATTCATTTAGAACGCGCGTGGTAGTTTGCGAACGCGGCAGTTTTGCGTTAACACAACAAATGTTCCGTACAGCTCAAAGGAAGGAGCAGTTGGGCCCCATGACTCGAATCGCCACACCGCTTGCCGTCAGTGCCGGCTACGCCGACGCCCTGCTCGCCGCCCGCCGGGCGAAAAACTGGGCGTTTCTCCTGCTCGTGCTCTTGCTGATAGGCCAGATCGCGATCTTTTTTATGGTCCGCCACAACGTCATCCACCTGGGCGGCGTCGACGCCGGCCCGACGATGAGCGTCGAAACGCCGGCGACCGGCCCGTCCACCGACCGCGCTCGGCTTGACGACGTCGCGTCCTATGCGACCGGGGTTACGGTCTTCGCCGCCACGGCCCTGGCGATCCTCCTCAGCCTCGTATTGCTGCTGATCGCGCTGACGCTGCTGCAAGGCCGGCTCCTGGGCGTCGCACACGTCACATCCGCCCTCGTCTGGTCGTTCCTGTTGATCATTCTTCTGTTGCCGTGGCAACGCTTCTACTCCGGGGGACCCGTCTCGCCCGCGACACAGTCGGTGAGCAGCCGGGACGATTTCCGCCTCCCGGGCGTGCTGTACACGTGGCCGGAACTTGCCCACGACGCCCACTTCACGCACGACAACATGGGCTACGCGATCCTGAAATACGTCCGCTTCGTCGGCGCACCGCTGTTCGCCCTGCTCGTTCTGTTCATGATTCAGGCCAAGAGCGGCCGTGGAGTGAAATATGCGTTGGGCGAGTCGGAAGTCCACGTGGAAGTAGCGACGGAGTGACCGGGAGGCGGCGGAGACAAGGAGACACGGGGACAAGGCAAAACGGAGACAATGAACCACGGCGTTGAGCGATTTCCTTGTCGCCCCTTCTCCTTGTCCCGTTGTATTTTCTTTAACAGTAGGTCGTAGATCCATGCGAGAAGAGCGGGGCCACCTGCGTGGCGATGTGGTAATCGACGAGCCGTATACGCTGTGGGGGTCCATTGCCGGCGACGTGACGGCCGTCAAGGGCTCGAAGTTTTACGTCCGCGGACCGATCTACGGAAACCTCACCGTTTTGCACGGCGGACGCGTCCACGTGTTCGGCAACGTCACCGGCGACCTCGTCGTCAAAGACGGCGCCAAGGTCATCCACTCCGGCGTCGTCGGCGGCGACTGCGTCAACCAGGGCGGCCGACTCTACATCGACAAAATCGCCAAAATCCTCGGCGACATCCGCACCGAAGACGACGGCAAAACGACCATCGAAAGCGACAACCCCGAGCGGCCGGAAGTGGAGTAAATCACTCTGCGACGACGGACGCTCTTCAACGGGGCACGTTGCGAAACAGATCCGCGACCGCAACCGTAAAGCCCGGCAACACGTCCCCTCCGTCGAGCACTTCCGTCTCACCCAACACGCCAGTGGACAGTCCGGCAGCTTGATATACCGCGACGGTGCGCGTCGGCGGATCGATGATCCACGCAAGTCGAGTTCCGGATTGGAAATACTCGCGCAGCTTCTGATCGATTTCCGCCTTCGTGTTGGTGTCGCTCAACACCTCAACGGCCAAGTCTGGCGAAAGTGACGGAATCGGCGCAAGCGTTTTCGGCAGCCGCGCGTTCGAAGTGAAGCCAACATCCGGCAGGCGGACGCGTCCGGATTTCATGCGCATGGTGCTGTCGGCGCCCGACACCGCGCCGAGGTCGCGGGAAGCGACGAAGTTGATGAGGAACCGCACCAGTTCAGCCGCAATAACACCTTCCCAATATCCCACTGGCTTCTCCACAAGAGTGCCGTCGATCAGCTCGCACAACCGCTTGTCCCGTTCGACGAGCAGAAGGAGGTCCGCCTCCGTCGCCGTGCCGGGCCACGGGTCGAAGATGATCCGCTCGAGCGGGATATCGCCGAGCGCCGCAAGCCACTCTGCGGCGTTGTCGAAACGCCGGGGCGGGACAAACTTGGCCGGTGTGGAGACAGCCGTCATGGTGCGTCATTCTATCAAACGATCTCGGGGGTCGTCTGATTTTCTTTATCTTACCAACTCCGCCTCCACCGTTTCCCGCCCCTTTTCAAACGTGAACTCGTGTTTGGCCGCGTCGACGCCGATGCGAATCGTGTCTCCTTCGGCAAACTCTCCCCGGAGGATTCGAGACGCCAGCGGGTTTCCCAGACGGTGCTGGATAACGCGTTTGAGCGGGCGGGCGCCGTAGTTCGGGTCGTAGCCTTCGTCGGCCAGCAGGCGCTTGGCCTCATCTGAAACCTGCAATTTCAGGTTTCGGCTCGCGAGACGTTTGCGGAGGTGTTCGAGTTGGACGTCGACGATTTTCGTGAGTTGATCCTTGCCGAGCGGATGAAACACAATCACCTCGTCAACGCGGTTGATGAACTCCGGACGGAAGTGCCCCTTGAGCATTTCCATCACGGCCGCCTCGATCTCCCATTCTTCCGCTTTCTGTGACGTGAGCCGTTGGATCTCGGCGGAGCCGATGTTGCTCGTCATGGCGATGACGGTGTTCTTGAAATCGACCGTCCGCCCTTGCCCGTCGGTCAGCCGCCCGTCGTCGAGCACCTGGAGCAATACGTTGAACACGTCGCGGTGCGCCTTCTCGATTTCATCAAACAAAATAACGCTGTACGGCCGCCGCCGGACGGCTTCGGTGAGCCGGCCGCCCTCTTCGTAGCCGACGTAACCGGGTGGCGCGCCGATGAGGCGGGCGACGGAGTGCTGCTCCATGAACTCGCTCATGTCGATGCGAACCATCGCGTTTTCGTCGTCGAACATGAACTCGGCCAGCGCCTTGCACAGCTCCGTCTTTCCGACGCCCGTGGGGCCGAGGAACATGAAGCTGCCGATCGGTCGGTTCGGGTCGCCCAGGCCCGCGCGGTTGCGCCGGACGGCGTCGGAGACGGCGCGGACGGCGTCGTCCTGGCCGACGACCCGTTTGCCGAGCCGGTCTTCCATGTGGAGCAGTTTTTCCCGCTCCCCTTCGAGCATCCGCGTCACCGGCACGCCGGTCCATCGCGACACGACGGACGCAATTTCGTCCGGCGTCACTTCGTCCTTCACCAGCGCGTTGCCGTCGTTCGCCATCTCGTGCAGCTTCGCCTCGGCCGCCTTGAGCTGGTTCTGCAAGTCGCGCAGCTCTCCGTACTGAATTCGGGCGGCGGCTTCCCAGTTGCACTGGCGCTGGGCTTGCTCCAGCTCGACCTGCTTACGCTCCATTTGCTCGTTCGTATTCTTCACCGCGTTCATAACGCTCTTTTCCGATTCCCAGCGGGCGGTCAGGGCGGTGTTTTTCTCTTGAAGCTGCGCCAGCTCTCGCTCGGCCTTTTCCAACTGAGCGCGTGACGCGGGGTCTTTCTCTTTGCGCAGCGCTTCCAGCTCGATTTGGAGCTGCATCGAGCGGCGCCGGATCTCGTCCAACTCGGCCGGCATCGAATCGTTCTCGATCCGCAGGCGCGACGCGGCTTCGTCGACGAGGTCAATCGCCTTGTCGGGCAAAAACCGGTCCGCGATGTAACGATCCGAAAGAACCGCCGCGCTTACGACGGCCGCGTCGGTGATGCGGATGCCGTGGTGTGTTTCGTAACGCTGCTTGAGCCCGCGGAGGATTGCAATGGTGTCTTCGACGCTCGGTTCGCCCACCAGCACGGGCTGAAAGCGGCGTTCGAGGGCGGCGTCCTTCTCGATGTACTTGCGGTACTCGTCGAGCGTCGTCGCCCCGATCGTCCGCAGCTCGCCCCGAGCGAGTGCCGGCTTGAGCAGGTTGCCGGCGTCCATCGACCCTTCTGATTTGCCCGCGCCCACGACCGTGTGCAGCTCGTCGATGAAGAGAATAATCTTTCCGTCGTTCTGCGTGACTTCCTTGATCACGGCCTTCAGCCGGTCTTCGAACTCGCCGCGGTATTTTGCCCCGGCGATCAGTGCGCCCATGTCGAGCGCGATGATGAGTTTGTCTTTCAGCGTCGTCGGCACGTCGCCGTTAAGGATGCGGATGGCCAAGCCTTCGACGATCGCCGTTTTGCCGACGCCGGGCTCGCCGATGAGAACGGGGTTGTTCTTCGTCCGGCGCGACAGCACCTGCATCGTCCGGCGGATTTCCTCGTCGCGGCCGATGACCGGGACGAGCTTGCCCTGCCGGGCCATCTCGACGAGATCTCGCCCATATTTTTCGAGGGCCTGATATTTCTGTTCCGGGTTCTGGTCGGTCACGCGCTGCCCGCCCCGGACGTCTTTGAGCGCGCTCAGAATTGCGTTGTAGTCGACCGCATCAACCGCCAGGATGTTCTTCGCCTCACTCGTCACCTGTGCCAACGCCAGCAAGAGATGCTCGGTCGAAACGTACTCGTCTTTCAGGCGGTCGGCTTCCTTCTGAGCCTGGCTGAGCACGTCTTGCATCGGGCGGGCCATGCCAAGCTGCGTACCCGTCGCGTTAGGCAACCTTTCCAGTTCACTCTCGACGATTTGCCTGATGCGGGCCGCGTTTGCTCCGATCTTCTGCAGCAACGGCTGAACGACGCCATCGGTCTCCGCCAGCAGTGCCGCGAGGACATGCAGCGGTCGTATCTCCGCATGACTCTTCTGCTGCGCCAGCTCCTGCGACCGGGCTACCGCTTCTTGCGCTTTGATGGTGAATTTATCGAGTCGCATAGAAACGTTTCCTTCGTCTGCGAGATATAAATTATACAGATCTGACTAAATCTCGGCGCATATTCGGTAGCGCAAAACGGAGGGAGATGGCATGCTGTGGCCTTCTATAAGGAGGCAGGGCGCGGGTTGGAAGGAGCCGGACGCCGCCGAACGTCTGAGGGGGTTGGTAGCCGGGGGCTCGAGCGAAAGCAGCGGGACCGTTACCGCGTCGTGCTGCTCGCCCGACAGGGCTGGGGGGGGTCGAGCGGAACTGGGGCGTGAGCAGGTCGCCGCGACGGTCGGCCGCTCGCGCTAATTGGTGGACCAGTGGAGTCCGTTCCGGGAGAGCCAACGTGACCTCTGGTATCGTTTGGCCCTCTCGCGCCGCCTTAAGTTGCGGAGCCGCCGCGGGGAGCAGCTTCACGTGTGCCGGCCGACATGCAAGACACCGGCGAAAGCAAAAACCAGCGGCTACTTACGCCGCTTGATCAGCGATTCGACAGGAAGAAACACGATTCGTGCGGTCGGTCGCCCCTGTAATTGTTGCGTTGCTTTACAACCTTTCGCGCAACACGACCCGATTTTCCCGTGCTTCATCCGGAGGGTTCCCACCGCCTGGCGGATCACCACGAACAGGGCGACCGCGACCAATGCAA
>JBKJRK010000096.1:0-4514 GCA_046593135.1 Tepidisphaeraceae bacterium
CGGGTACCGCCCGCAGTTCTACTTCCGCACGACCGACGTGACCGGATCGGCCAAGCTGCAGCCCGGCATTGAAATGGTCATGCCCGGCGACAACACGACCATGGAGATCGAGCTTCAGGCTCCGATCGCCATGGAAGAAAAGCTCCGCTTCGCCGTCCGCGAAGGCGGCAAGACGGTCGGGTCGGGTGTGGTGACGAAGATTCTGGCTTGAACCAGTGACCGGTGGTCAGTGGTTGGTGGTCGGTCGGAAAGCGACACGCGGCTTTTCCTGCTAGCCACCGGCCACTGGCCACCGACCACTTTTTGAGGTACTGACAATGGCTAAAGAAAGCCGCGAAATGGTATGGCTTCAGTGCACCGAAACCGGTGACCTGAACTACCGCACCGAAATCAAAGTCGCCGGCGGCGCGCAGAAGGTGGAAGTCAAGAAGTATTGCGCCCGACTCCGCCGTCACACGCTGCATAAAGTGAAGAGAAAATAAGTTGTCGGTTGCCAGTTGCCAGTTGCCGCCAGTAAAGATTTTACCGGAAACTGGCAACTGATCACTGGCCACTGATTCACACGCCAGTAGCTCAATTGGCAGAGCAGCCGTCTCCAAAGCGGCAGGTTGAAGGTTCGAGTCCCTCCTGGCGTGTATGACGGGTTGAGCGCCTCAACCCGGCGAGCGGATCGCCGGCGGGGCGGGCAGGGTGTGGGTGACGTATGGCGTCCGAGACCAAGACGAAGGAACACAAGGCCATGGCCGCCGATACGATGATCGTCCCCGACGCCGACGAGCCGCGCAACGAGCGTCCCTCGGAGCGTTCGGCCGCCAAGCCCCGCTTCTTCGCGATCTACAAGAAGGGCCAGGGGTACTGGACGCGCATGGGCACCGCCATCGGGGCGGGACTGCTCGGCATCCTGATGACCTGGCAGCTTTACGCCCAAGTCCCCGCGTTTTTCGCCGACACCGACCGCGGGAGGCAAGTTGCCCTCGTCGTGGCGGTGGTTTTTGTTACGATTTTCGCGCTGTTCGCCTGGCGGCTGATGAACAAGCCGGGCAACGTCGACTTCCTCATCGCGACCGACAGCGAGATGAAGAAGGTGAACTGGACCAGCCGCCGCGAGCTGATCGGCTCGACCAAGGTGGTCATCCTGTTCATGTTTTCGATCGCATTTTTTCTCTTCGTACTCGACCAGTTTTTCAGCTCGCTCTTTTACCTCATTGACGTCCTGAAGATCGCCCCTCCGTGGTGGAACCAGATCTTCGGCGGCTAAGTTTTTCACGCGCACGCGCAGACGGCGACCGGCGACACATATGCGATTTTTTACGCTCCGAGTGGCAAGCAACAAAGAAGACCGCGTGCGGGAGGCGTTGCAGCGCAAGGTCAAGATCGAAGGCCTGGAAACGGTCGTCGGTCGGATCGTCGTGCCGAGCGAGCGCGTCCGCACGCGCAAAGAAGGCAAGGTTCGCGACAGCGACCGCAAGCTCTACCCGGGCTACGTCTTCATCGAGTTGGAGCTCGACTCCAACGGGATGATCCCCGAGAACGTCTGGTTCATGATCAAGGAAACCGACGGCGTCGGCGACTTCATCGGCTCCAACGGCAAGCCTTCACCCATGAGCGCGAAGGACGAGGCCAAGCTGATCGAGGCCGCCGAGAAGCCCGAAGGCGAGATCACGACGGAAGTGAAGTTCAACAAGGGCGATAAGATCAAGGTCAACAACGGCGCGTTTCAGAACTTCGAGGGCGAGGTGGACGAGGTCATCGCCGACAAGGGCATGGTCCGCATCCTCACCACGATCTTCGGCCGCCCGACGCCGCTGGAACTGGAGTACTGGCAGATCGAGAAAATCTAAGGACTGCATCAAACGTAAAGACGTAAAACGTAACGTCTCAGATCTTTACGTTTTACGTCTTTACGTTTTTGAACCGTGTTCAAAA
This sequence comes from Tepidisphaeraceae bacterium, assembly GCA_046593135.1. Lineage (GTDB taxonomy): Bacteria > Planctomycetota > Phycisphaerae > Tepidisphaerales > Tepidisphaeraceae > JBKJRK01. Next base: position 1,927 of record JBKJRK010000096.1, read on the forward strand.
TCCTCGAATATTACGGCCGGTTTCAAGGCGTTCGAGGCCAGATTGTCGGGCTGCCGGCGTGGGCGAGGACGACGATCTTCATTGCAGCGTTGCCGGGGGCGGTATTGATCGCCTTGTCAATCCTCGCACTGCTTGTTAGTATCCTAGCCCTTTTGCTACTGACCGTGCCGCTGTACCGGGTGCTCGATGCCCTGGTCGGAACGGGCGATCAGCCGACGAGCCAGTCAGAGGTCTTCCGTCCAGAAGACCTGACCAGCCCCGGCCGCAAGAAGGTGGACGTGACGATCATTGAGTGACGGTGCGGGGTGTCGAATCTCGCCCGTCACCTGAGAAGTTTTGCCGAAGGGTCCGCACGACGCGGAGACGACGATGGCCAAGAAGGAAATCACCAACCAGTTCAAGCTCCAGGCCCCCGGCGGCAAAGCCACCCCGGCGCCCCCGATCGGCCCGGCCCTTGGCGCCAACGGCGTCAACCCTGGCCAGTTCATCACGAAGTTCAACGCGATGAGCGCCCACCTGAACGGTCAGATCATTGGCGTGCTTATCACGGTCTACAAGGATCGCACCTTCGACATCGAGCTCAAGAGCCCGCCCGCCGCCGAACTCCTCAAGGCTGCCGTGAAGGCCGAGAAGGGCTCGGGCGAGCCGAACAAGAACAAGATCGGCAAGGTCACGATGGAACAATGCCGTAAGATCGCCGAGCAGAAGATCAAGGACATCAACGCTTTCGACCTCGACCACGGCGCGCGGATCATCGCCGGCACGGCGCGGTCGATGGGGATCACGGTCGAGGGATAAGGTTGAGCCATGAGCCCGCAGCGACTGGACACATTTTTGTCCGCCGACCCGTTCGAGCCGTTTACGATCGTTAAGGGCGAAGGACACGAAGTTGATGTTGTTTCGCCCAAGCTGATTCTTACGTACCCCGGCGGCCGGACGGTCCATGTCGTCGCGCCAAAGTTTGCCGGGGCGAAGGACGAGGAAGATTTCGAGGATCATTACATCGACGTCTTTCTGATTACGGACATCGTCAAGCCGGTGCGGCGCAAGGCCGGCAAACGAAAATAAAATCTCAATGGCCGCACCACGGGCCGAAACAGTGGGAGCTTCTGCGGGCAGCTATTCGTCCCGCATAAAGGAGCGATCAGGCCCATGGCCAAAGTCGTCGCACAGCAATTCCGTTCCAAACGTTACAAGGAAGCCGCCACCAAGGCGGTCGCCGATCCGCAATCGATCGATCAGGCGATCGACGTGGTGAAGTCGTTCAAGCCGACGAAGTTCGACCAGTCGGTCGAGCTGATTTTCTCGCTCGGCATTGATCCCAAGCAGGCCGACCAGATGATCCGCGGGTCGCTGTCGCTGCCGCACGGCATCGGCAAGGCCAAGCGCGTCATCGCGTTCTGCCCCGATCACCTGACCACCAGCGCGCTCAACGCCGGCGCCGTTCAGGCCGGCGGGCAGGAGCTGGTCGCGAAGATCGAGAAGGAAAACTTCACCGACTTCGACGTAGCCATCTCGACCCCCGACATGATGCGGTTCGTCGGCCGGCTCGGTAAGGTGCTCGGTCCCAAGGGACTGATGCCTTCGCCTAAGGCCGGGACCGTTACCGCCGACGTCGGCAACGCCGTCCGCGAGTACGCCGCCGGCAAGATCGAGTACCGCAACGACGCCGGTGGCAACGTCCACAGCGTCGTCGGGAAAGTCAGCTTTGAGAAGCAGCATTTGGTCGACAACATCAACGCGATGATCGCCCAGATCCGAAAGATGAAACCCGCGACGAGCAAGGGTGCGTACATGAAGAAGGTCGTGATCAAGGCGACGATGACGCCGGCGGTTCAGTTGGCGATTCAATAAGTTGCCGGTGGCCAGTTGCCGGTTGCCAGTAACGGCGGCGGGCAGTTGGTCTTCACTGACAACTGGAAACGGACAACTGACAACTTATTGAGGTTTTCCTATGAGCAAACAAGTCAAAGACCTGATCACGAAAGAGCTGTCGGGTCGCCTGAAGGGTTTGGAGGCCGTCGCGGTGATCAACCCGCGCGGGATTGACGGCAACAAGAACCACGGCATCCGCCGGCGACTTCACGAGAAGGGCATGCGGATGACGGTGGTGAAAAACACCCTCGCCCGCCGGGCCGTTGAAGGCGGCAAGCTGCAAGGCTTCGACACGCTGCTGGACGGCCCGAGCGCCGTGATCTACGGCTCGGCCAGCATCTCGATGATCGCCCGGCAGTTGATCGACGAGAAGAAAAAGGACGAGACGCTCGAACTGCGCGGCGTGTTCTTCGACGGCGAAGCCTACGTCGGCGAATCGGGCGTCGAAACGGTCAGTAAGCTGCCGACCCGCGAAGAGGCGATCGGCCTGCTGGCCTCCGCCATCCTCGGCCCCGGCCGCAAGCTCGCCGCCGCCCTCAAGGGCCCCGGCGGTACGCTCGGTGCGATGCTCAAGACGATCGAGAACAAGGCCAAGGACCGAGGCGACGCCGCCCCTGCGGAAGCCGCACCGGAAGCCGCAGGGGCGGCGTCGCCTCGGTCCTTGGCCTTGTTCTCGATCGTCTTGAGCATCGCACCGAGCGTACCGCCGGGGC
>JBKJRK010000099.1:0-3396 GCA_046593135.1 Tepidisphaeraceae bacterium
CTCGATTCTTTCACTCCAAACCGAAGACGGGAAACCACTGGCGGTGATGGCGAATTATTCGATGCATTACTTCGGGAGCAACGCCGTCTCGGCCGACTACTTCGGCCGGTTCTGCGAGCAGTTGCAAAAGTTGATCGCACCGGAGCCTGCCGGCAGCCGCCCGCCCTTCGTCGCGATCATGTCGCAAGGGACGTCCGGCGACCTGCATTGGATGGATTACGGCCAGCCGGAGAAGAAAACAACGATCGACGCGTATTCGGGGGCTCTGGCGAAGTTGGCGCACGATGCTTACGCCAAAATCGAATACCGGACGGACGTCACGCTGGCGGTTCGCGAGCGCGACCTGCGCTTGCGCGTCCGAGAGCCCGACGAGAAGCGGCTTGAGTGGGCGAGGGGCGTTGTTGACGGGATGCAGGGGGGGCAGGGAGGCCAGCCGAAGTCGTTGCCGGAAGTGTATGCGCGGGAAGCGCTCGAGCTTCACAAGAACCCGACGCGCGACGTGAAAGTTTCCGCGATCCGCATCGGCGACCTCGGCATCGCGACAATCTCGTGCGAGGTGTTCGCGCTGACGGGTCTGAAGATCAAGGCCCAAAGCCCGCTCGAGCACACGTTCAATATCGAACTCGCCAACGGCGAAGACGGCTACATCCCCCCCGCCGAGCTTCACTCGCTCGGCGGATACACGACTTGGCCGGCGCGGAGCGCGTGCCTGGAAGTCGGCGCCGAAGCGAAGATTAAAGACGCCGCTGTATCGTTGCTGGAAGAAGTCTCCGGTAAGCCGCGACGGCCGTTCATTGAAATGCTGGGGCCTTACACACAGTCGACGGTCGCGGCCGGTCCGATGGCGTATTGGCGAATGAGGGAGACGGGTGGCCCGGACGTCCTTGATTCTCGGAACAACTCTCGCGCGACCGCCGAACCGGGCGTCTTGTTTCACCTGGAAGGCCCACAGGGCTCGGCATTCTCCGGCGACAACGCCATCAACCGCGCCCTTCACTTCGCCGGCGGACGCGTCACCACCGAGCTGAAAGACCTCGGCCCTTCCTACTCCGTCGATTTGTGGTTCTGGAACGGTCTGCCCGGCGAAGCCCGGCCGATCGCCGGCTACCTTTTCTCGCGGGGCAACGACCGCGACCCCGCCGCCGCCGGCGATCACCTCGGCATCGGCGGCACGTTCGCCGGCCAGGATCGCCTGATCTTCTTCAACGGCAATACCGCGAACCAAGTGCTCGCCGGCGTCTCGAAGATCGCCCCGAAAACGTGGAACAACGTCGTGCTCGTGCGCGACGGGCGCAAGGTGAGCGTCTACCTCAACGGCAACCCTCAGCCCGACCTCTCCGGCGAAGCCGACGTCACCGTCCCGGCCGGCACGGGCAAGATTTTTCTCGGCGGGCGGAACGACAACCTTTTCAACCTGGAAGGAAAACTCGACGAAGTCGCCGTCTTCAACCGCGCATTCACGGCGGAAGAAGCGACCGCACGCTACAAGCTCACCGGCTTTCCGGTCGGAAAGCCGCCGGTCGCGCTCGTGCCGCCGCGTTCGCCCGCAGAAGCATTGAAGACCATGAAGGTCAAAGACGGCTTCGAAGTCGAACTGGTGGCGGCGGAGCCATTGGTGACAGACCCCGTCGCCATCGCGTGGGGGCCGGACGGAAAGCTATGGGTGGCGGAAATGTCCGACTACCCCCTCGGCATCGACGACAAGGGCAAGGCCGGCGGGCGCGTCCGGTTCCTCGAAGACACCGACAACGACGGCAAGTACGACAAGTCCACCGTCCTGCTGGAAAACGTCAACTTCCCCACCGGCGTCATGCCGTGGCGCGACGGCGTGCTCGTCACCGCCGCCCCCGAAATCTTCTACGCCGCCGACACCAACGGCGACGGCAAAGCCGACGTGCGCGAAGTCCTGTTCACAGGATTCGACGAAGGCAACACCCAACTCCGCGTGAACGGCCTCCGGTGGGGCTTGGACAACTGGGTCTATCTTGCCAACGGCTGGAGCAGCAAAACCCCGATCAAATCGCTGAAAACCGGCGAAACGGTCGAAGTCAGCGGGCGCGACATGCGCATCCGGCCCGACGCGGCGATGATGCAGGCCGAAACCGGCATGACCGAGTTTGGCCGGGATCGCGATGACTGGGGCAACTGGTTCGGCTGCAACAACAGTTACCCGATGTGGCATTTCGTGCTGAGCGACCCGTACATGCGTCGCAACCCGCACGTCGCCTCGCCGGAAGGCATCGTTCAACTCACGGAAGCCAACCCGCGCGTGTTCCCAATCAGCAAGGAGCAGAAGCGGTATCACAGCTTTGCCCACGCGGGGCATTTCACGTCGGCCTGCGCGACGATGGTGTACCGCGACGATCTGCTCTTCCCGCGCGACGGCACTTCACAACATTTTGTCTGCGAGCCGATGCACAACGTCGTACAGCACCGCGTGTCGCGCGAGCAAGGCGTAACGTTCGGCCCCGCCGAGCGGGCGGCGGAGGAGGAAACGAGCGAGTTTCTCGCATCCGACGACGAATGGTTCCGGCCGGTCAACCTAACGACCGGCCCAGATGGCGCGCTCTACGTCGCCGACATGTACCGCTACATGATCGAGCACCCCGACTGGCTGCCGCCGCAGGGGCAGGTGGAGTGGAAACCGTATCATCGGACGGGCAGTGACCGGGGCCGCATCTGGCGCATCGTGCCGAAAGGGAAAAAGGCGCGGCCCGTCGCCCGTCTCGACAAGCTCTCCGGCCCCGAACTCGCCGCCGCGTTGGATTCTTCCAACGGCTGGCAGCGCGACATGGCGCAACAACTTATGTTGTGGCGCAAAGATTTGACGAGCGTGCCAAAGCTGGAGGAACTCGTCGCAAGCAGTCGAAATCCGCTCGCCCGATTGCACGCGATCTGCACGCTCGAGGGGTTAGGAGTCGTAAAGTCCGAGTTGTTGCGGCATGCCCTTGCCGATTCGCACCCGGCCGTGCGCCGGCAGGCTGTTCGTATTGCCGAGCCGATGGCGAAGACGGACGCCACCCTGCTCCAGGCGGCGACGCGTCTCGTTGATGATGCGGACGCGAAAGTCCGGCTCCAACTGGCTTGTTCGCTCGGCGAATGGATTGATCCGAAGGCCGGCGCCGCGCTGGCCCAACTCGCGATGAAAAACGCGGACGACCCGTTTATCAGTGCGGCCGTCATGAGTTCGGCGGTTCCACACTACGAGGCGATCGTGGACACGCTGGCCGCATCGCGAACGTCGTTGCGCGGATCTCTGTACCGCAATCTGCTCGGCATGGCGCTCGCGCTCGGCAACCGCGGCGTGATGGCCCGGCTGCTCGAACCCGTGGTCACGCCGCACGACGGCGCGTATGCCGGCGACCAGCTCGTCGGCTGGTCCGCCTGGCTCGACCT
>JBKJRK010000102.1:0-8853 GCA_046593135.1 Tepidisphaeraceae bacterium
TGGCCGTCGGGCGGCTCGTCGAAGTGCATGCCAGCCCGGTTTACCTGCCGACGGTGTTCCTCTTCTCCGCCCTCACCGCCAGCTTGAGCAGCATGTGGCTCCAGCCCGGCACGACGAGCGTCGGGGCGTCGGGCGCGATCATGGGCATGATCGGCTTTCTCGCCGTCATGGGCTTTCGCCGGCGGCACGTGCTGCCGCGCGGGTTCATTAAATCGATCAGCGTCAGCATCGCCCTCACGGCCGGGGCCGGGCTCGTCGCGTTTAACGTCGTCGACAACGCCGCCCACTTCGGCGGGCTCGTAGGCGGCGTGCTGCTCGGGTTCGTTTACCTCGGCCGCCGCAGCGAAGACGGCGAATACCGCTTGGCTCCGAGCAACCCGGCGCGCCTGGCCGGCATGTTGTCGGGCCTCATCCTCCTCGCCATGACGGTCCTGGCAATCTGGCTTATTTTGCGGGCCCAACTGCTGGGAATTTGGGCGTCTAAATAGGAGGTCATGATTCTGGAACGCCCCCAGACCAAACGCGGCCCTGCGGGCCGTCGCTAACCGGCAACGGATGTTTCAAAGTCGTGCGCCTCTATTTTGATAAACTCGCAGCCGTCGCCGCAAATGCCGGAGACGACTGGAGCCGTCGCTCGTGTATCGGAGATCGCGTTGTCGCAAACTTCACCGCCTATGACCGACTGGCACTCGCTTCACGGCAGCGCGTTCGTCGACACGCGCGTGCTCGTCACCGGCGGCGCAGGCTTCATCGGGTCCCACCTCGCCGAAGCCCTCAACGCGCTCGGCGCCGAAGTTATCGCACTCGACGACCTCACCGGGGGCCGGAGAGAAAACCTGACCGGGCTGGCGCGCGTTCAGTTCGTCGAAGGCTCCATCCTCGACCGCGACCTGCTCCGGGATGCTATGCGCGGCTGCACGTTCGTGTTCCACCAGGCGGCCCTCGGTTCGGTGCCGGCCAGCGTCGAGCGCCCGCGGGCGTATCACGAGGTGAATGCCGGCGGAACGCTCAACGTGCTGGAAGCTGCCCGTGCGGCGGGCGTGCGGCGCGTGATGTTCGCCGCCAGCAGCAGCGCCTACGGCGAAAACCCTGTGCCGTGGACCGAAACCATGCCGCCGCTGCCGATCAGCCCGTACGCCGCCACCAAAGTCGCCGGCGAAGCACTGCTCCGTGCTTACAGCGGCAGTTACGGGCTCGACACCGTCTCGCTCCGCTACTTCAACATCTTCGGCCCCCGCCAAAACGCCAACAGCGCCTACGCCGCGGTCATCGCGGCGTTTGCCAAAGCGCTGCTCGCCGGCCAGCGCCCCACGATCTACGGCGACGGCGAACAGTCACGCGACTTCACGTTCGTCCACAACGCCGTCCACGCCAACCTCCTCGCCGCCCGCGCGACGAGCCGCTTAAACGGCGAAGTCGTCAACGTCGGCTGCGGCGTACCCGTCACGGTCAACCGCCTCGCGGCGCTGATGGCCGCCCGCCTCGGTCGCCCCGACCTTTCGCCCGCCCACCACGCCGCCCGCGTCGGCGACCTAAAATACTCGTTCGCCGAGCTGGCCCGGGCCCGGGCCGTGCTGGATTACAACCCCGTCGTTGATTTTGAAGCCGGGTTGAAGGCGACGATCGGCTGGTACCAATCCGTGACGGCTTAGGCACACGTCCAGAAACGACTTACTTATTCCCAAGGATCACTCCATGACCGCAACCCCCAACGATGCTCCCGAAAAAATGCAGTTCAAGACGGAACTCAAGCAGCTCCTCGACCTCATCGTTCACTCGCTGTACACGAAGAAGGAAATTTTCCTCCGCGAGCTCATCAGCAACGCCGCCGACGCCATCGACAAGGTGCGGTTCGAATCGCTCACTCAGCACGAGCTGCTGGAAGGCGATTCGGACTGGAAGATCAAGATCATCCCGGACGAGAAGGCCGGCACGTTGACGATCTCCGACAACGGCATCGGCATGTCGCGCGAGCAGATCGTCAACAACCTCGGCACCATCGCCCGCTCGGGCACGAAGGCGTTTCTTGAGCAGCTCAAGCGGGCGGACGCGCCGAACCGGCCGGAGCTGATCGGGCAGTTCGGCGTCGGGTTTTACAGCGCGTTCATGGCCGCCGACCGCGTCACCGTGGCCTCCCGCCCGGCGGGCACGAAGGAGGGCGTGAAGTGGCAGTCGGACGGGCAGGGCGAGTTCACCCTGGAAACTGTCGAGAAGGAAAGCCGCGGGACGGACGTCACGTTGCACCTCCGCGACGACGCGAAAGAGTTTTTGTCTCCGTGGCGCATCCGCGAAATCGTCAAGCGGTACTCGGACTTCATCGACCACCCGATCGTCCTGGACGCCGAGAAGGAGAAAGACGGCGTCAAGACGACCGAGGAAGAAACGCTCAACAGCAGGCAGGCGATCTGGCTGCGGAATAAGAACGAGATCAAGCCCGAGGAGTACACGGCCTTCTACAAACAGATGTCCCGCGACTTTGACGATCCGCTCAAGACGATTCACGTCGCCGCGGAGGGCACGCTCGAATTCCGCGCCCTGATGTTCATCCCCGCCCACCGCCCGATGGATTTCATGGCGGGTCCGGAGAAAAAATCGGGGCTCGACCTCTACGTCCGGCGGGTGCTCATCCAGCACGAAGCCGAGGAACTCGCCCCGCCGTACCTGCGGTTCGTCCGCGGCGTGGTCGATTCGTCGGACCTGCCGCTGAACGTGAGCCGGGAAACGCTCCAGCACAACCCGGTGTTGGCGAAGATCAAGAGCAACGTCGTCAACCGCGTGCTGAAGTCACTCGAAGAGTTGAAGGACACGCAGTACGATCAGTACGTTAAGTTTTACAAGGAATTCGGGCCGTACCTGAAAGAAGGGGCCGGCAACGACTTCGCCAACCGCGAGCGGCTCGCCGACCTGCTCTTGTTTGAATCGACCAAGACCCAGCCCGGCGAATTCACCACGCTGGCGAAATACCTGCAAGCCATGCCCGGTGAGCAAAAGGAAATTCACTACCTGATCGGCGAAAACCGGCTGCTGATCGAGAACTCCCCCTACCTCGAAGGGTTCAAGGAACGTGGACAGGAAGTGTTGCTGCTGACTGACCCAATTGACGAGTACCTCGTCCACACGCTCGCCACCTACAAGGACAAGCAACTCAAAGCCGCGGACCGCGGCTCCGCGCCGACCGACGCGGACGCCGAAGCCAGGCTGAAAGAGCAGTCGCAGCGCTTCAAGCCCCTTCTGGACGCGATGACCAAGTCCCTCGACGCCGAGGTGAAGGAAGTTCGGCTGTCCTCTCGGTTGAAGGAAAGCGCCGCGGTGCTCGTCGCGGACGAATTCGGCATGAGCGCCCACATGGAACGGCTGCTGAACCGCATGGGCCGGGGCGAGGAAGCGCCCGAGGCCAAGCGCGTGTTGGAACTCAACCCCGGCCACCCCGTCGTGCAGGGAATGCTCGCGTTACACGGCAAAGACGCCGCCGACCCTCGCATCGAGAACACTGCACGTTTGCTGCTCGACGAAGCCGTGATCGCCGAAGGGTCGCGCGTAAAAGACCCGGCGGCGTTTGCGAAAAGGATTAACGAACTGCTTGCAAAGGCGATGTCACAGTAATTGCAAAGACAATTATTGACACAGATGTGGCATAGATTAACACAGATGTGAAGACGAATCGGAACAACACTCGACACTTTCCTTCCGTCTTTAGATCTGTGTTCATCTGTGCCCCATCTGTGGCTAAATGCTCTTCGGCCTGACCTCTTTACGCCTCCCCCGAGGTTTCCACGGGCGTCCCCAGCGTGTCTTCGACGTAAAGCATCTTGATGACGACGATCGCCGCCGCGGTGAGCGGGGCGGCGAGGATGACGCCGAGCGGGCCGAGCAGGACGCCCATCAAAATTTGCGACAGGATCGTCAGGGCCGGCGGCATCTCGACGGCGCGGCGCTGGACGAGCGGCGTGATCAGGTAGCCTTCGAGGTTCTGGGCGGCGACGCACAGGGCCACGACCCAGATCGCTTTGCCCGGGCTGTCCGCCAAGGCGATCAGCACCGCGGGAGCGGCGGCGATGATCGGGCCGAAGTTGGGGATGAAGTTGAGCAGCGCCGCGAGGATGCCGAGCGGGAGCCACAGCGGCACGCCGATGAGCTTCAACCCGCCGCCAATGAAAATGCCGATCGCGGCCATCGGGACCAGTTGGCCCATGACCCACAGTCGCAGCGTACGTCCGACGCGGTGCATCACGTCGCGCAGGCGCGGCCGCTCGGCTTGAGGGAACAGCTTCAGGAACCCGTCGACGTAAAGTCCGGGTTGAGCGGCAAGGTAAATCCCGACGATGAGCACGAGCACGAGGGTGAACACGCCTTCGGCGAATTGCCGGGCGTATCGCGCAACGCTTCCGAGGGTCGCCGGACGGGTGGTCGCCTGAATCGCCTGGGCGACGACCGCCTCCCCCGGCCGAGCCTGATTTTCCGGGGCATCGGCACTTTGGTTTCCGGGCGCGTTGCCAGCCTGTTGTGCGACCGATGCCGAGTCGCCGTTGCCGAGAATTTTGCGTCCCCATTGGTATTGCCGGAGCCGTTCCTGGGCCGACTCGATGCTCTGCGGCAGTTGATCCGCGAGCTTCTCGAACTGCGTGGCCACGTGGGGCGCGATGAGGACGCCGAGCAGGATAAAAAATCCCACGAAGGCCAGAATAACGACCGCCAGCGCCCCGCCGACCGGCAAACGCGCCTTCGGCGCAAGCCACTGCGCCATGCCGCGCAGCACCGCGCCGATCAGAATCGCCGCAAACGCCAGAAGCAAAACGTCTATCGCGTTCCAAAGGAACAGTGCGACCGCCAGGATCGCGATCGCGATGACGACGACAATCACCACCCGCCGGGCGAACGGCACCTGCCGCGCCGACAGGCCACCGAGACGTTTCGTTGAAAGATCGGTTTTGGGCGAGCTCATCTGTTGACGATGCTCGCCGGACGTTGCTGGTTTTGGCAACGTCAAATCGTCATGGACGGCGGCAAATTGATCGCGCCATCACTCCGGCCATGCTTGCCGCACCGAAAGCTGCTATAACCGGCCGTTGACAGCACCCCTCCGCAGTGACCGTTCGCCTTCTAGGATTTCCATGATGATTTCAATATCCATCCGAGGCTGCGCGGCTCGGTCTGCCCAGGCCGTATGTTTCGTCGCGGTCGCGGTGTGCGTGGCGGCCGGGCCCGCCGCGCCGGCCGATAAGCCCAAGGCAATTCCGGTCGTTGCTATCAAAAAAGCCGACGGCTCCGTCGTTCGCGGCCAACTCGTTGCCAGCGACGGGGCAAAGGTGACGGTCAAACCCGCCGAGGGAAAAACGTTTGGCGAGCCGGTGAACGTGGCGTGGGCCGATGTAAAATCTGTGGGCAACGGGCTGACGCGCCAGAAGGCGGTCGCCGTGTGGAAGATCGAGCACAAAGGCCAACTCTGCGACGACTGTCACGGCGAGGCGCTCGCGAACTGCGACGTGTGTAAAGGCACCGGCCACGCCCCGGAATCGTCGGCGGATTGTAAGACCTGTAAGGGCGGGATGACGATCGCCTGCACGCACCCCAAGTGCGAAGGCGGAAAAATCCCGTGCCCTGCGCCGTGCTTCAAGAAGGGGGGCGTCTACAAAATGAAGGGCGGCTACACCGTCACGGTAAGCGACGGCCACATTGGCGAAGTAGTCAAAGTCGAGAAGGGCGAGATGAAAGGGCCTGTGGCGTGCGGCGTTTGTGAACGAACGGCCAAGGTCGTCTGCCCCACGTGCAACGGAAGCGACTTGCTGCCCTGCCCCACTTGCAAAGCCAAGAAGGCCGCCGCCGACTGTACGTCGTGTGAAGGCGGAGCCGTGGAATGCGCGACCTGCGGCGGGAGCGGCCTCAAAGCGGGCCAATCCTCCGAACCGCCCGTTTCCGGGGAAGCGTCCGTCACAACGGCGCCACCCGCCTCACCACCCGCGACGCCCGCGAAGCCGAAAAAACCGCAGGCGAATGAAGACGGTTTTTAACACGGCGATCCGCCCATCCATCGACACAGTCCACTACGTCAAATACCAGACGCCGGCTACGACAGCCGCCGCGGAAAGCCGTTGACACTATTGCGCTTGCCGGTCATCACGGCCGTTCTATACTGAGACGCGTGCGTTGCCGCGGACCTGCTCCGAGCGACGAGCAGCCGTGGGGCATTTCATTTCCAGGAGCCAGCGCCATGCCGAGCTATACCACCGCAGACATCCGTAACGTTCTTCTCGTCGGGCACGGCGGGTCCGGGAAGACCACGCTCGCCGACGCGCTGCTCTTTGATTCCAAAACCGTCACGCGAAAAGGTTCGGTTCTCGACGGCTCCAGCTTCAGCGACTACGAGAAGGAAGAGAAAGAGCACAAGCATTCGATTTACTCGGCAATCCTCCATGCCGACCACCTGGGCAAGCGCATTAACCTCATCGACTCGCCCGGCTCACCCGACCTCGTCGGTCAAGCCATCGCGTGTCTGCCGGCGGTCGAAACCGTCGCGGTGGTGATCAACGCCGCCAGCGGCATCGAAGTGATCACGCGGCGAATGATGGAAATCGCCCGCGAGTGGAACCTGCCGCGGGCGATCATCGTGAACAAGTGCGACCTGCCGGACGTCAAATTGGGGACGCTGGTCGCCCAAATCCAGGCGACGTTTGGCCAGGAATGCCTCCCGGTCAATCTCCCCACCGGCGGCGGCAAGGCGGTCGTCGAGTGCCTCCTCAACAACTCGGGCGAATCCGACTTCGGCGACGTGAAGGCCGCCCACTCGGCCATCCTCGATCAGGTCGTCGAAATCGACGAAACGCTGATGGAGAAATACCTCAGCGGCGAAGAGCCGAACTACGAAGCCCTGCACGACCCGTTCGAGCGCGCGATGGACGAGGCGCACGTCGTCCCAATCCTTTTCACCGACGCCAAGACGGGCGCCGGCGTACCGGAGCTGCTCGACTTCATCGCGCGGTGGTTTCCGTCGCCCCTGGAAGGCAACCTCCGCCCGTTCCTCAGCTACCGCGGCGGCGACCGGGCGGGCCAGCCGCAGGAGGAAGTGCCGTTTAACTATTGGAACGACCCGGCCAAGCCGCTGCTGGCGCACGTGTTCAAGGTCACGACCGATCCGTTCGTCGGTAAGCTCGCGGTCTTCCGCGTTCACCAGGGCAAGTGCTCCGGCCAGTCACAGGTGTACATGGGCCACGGAAAGAAACCCGTCAAGCTCGGGCACGTGTTCCAGCTTCAGGGCAAGGAGCACAAGGAGGTCAACGAAATCATTGCCGGCGACATCGGTGCGGTGGCGAAGATCGAGGAGATCCATCCCAACGACGTGCTCCATGACGACCACGCGCTGGACAGCGTGCACCTGCGCCCGCTGACATTCCCTACCCCGATGTTCGGCCTGGCCATTAGCCCCCAAACACGCGGCGACGAGCAGAAACTCAGCGTGCTGTTGACGAAGATCGCCGAGGAAGACCCGACGTTCAAATGGCACACGGACCGCCAAACCCACGAGGTTGTCATTAACGGCCTGGGCGAGCTTCATCTCCGGCTCGCACTCGAAAAATTGAGCAACCGCGGGCTCCACGTCGACACGAAGCCTCCGAAGATCGCGTACCGCGAAACGATCCAGGTCAGCGCCGAGGGGCATCACCGCCACAAGAAACAGACCGGCGGGGCCGGGCAGTTTGGCGAGGTGTTCCTTCGCGCCGAGCCACTGCCGGACGATTCGCCGTCGCGAAAGGCAAACGGCGGGAGCGGGTTGGAGATCGTGAACGAGGTGTTCGGCGGCACGATTCCCGGCCAATTCATCCCGGCGGTCGAGAAGGGCATCCATGACCTGATCGAAACGGGCGTCATCGCCGGCTACCCGCTCCAGGACATTCGCGTTGCCATCACCGACGGCAAGCATCATCCGGTCGACAGCAAAGAAGTCGCGTTCCGGACCGCCGGTAGATTCGCGTTCAAGGATGCCGTGATGAAAGCGAAGCCGGCCCTGCTGGAACCCATTGTCAGCATGGAAGTCACCGTCCCCGAAGACAAAATGGGCGCCGTGACCGGCGACCTCTCCGGCAAGCGCGGGCGCATCCAGGGCCAGGATTTTCTCGGCGGCGGGATGGCAGTCGTCAAAGCCCAGGCCCCGCTCGCGGAAGTCATGCAGTACCAATCCCAGCTCAAAAGCGTCACCGGCGGCCAAGGCAGCTTCGCCATGGAGTTCAGCCACTACGAACCCGTCCCCGCCCCCGTCCAGCAGCAGATCGCGGGTCAGTACAAGCCCAAGGCTGAAGAGGAGTAATTCAAGCCAGGTGTGGTCGTCTAGCAGGACGCTGAAAAACATGCTTGGTGAGGCAAAGTTAGTATGTTTTCATCCGAAAAACGCTGGTCGTTCCCATTCTGTTACCGGTTTTTCAGTGTCCTGCTAGAGCAAACACCACCACCGTAGCAGGTTTAGCCCGCCGTACGTCAGCCCGGGCGCTTGCGGTTTCGCAGACCGAATGGCGCACTGCGGTCTGCGAAACCGCAAGCGGCGGTCGAAGGTGCCGCTATACCGAGGTGAACTTACTAACCGTGCTGCCACATGTCGGAGGGATTCCAGCGGCCGACGGCTTGGATCGCGCGGGTCATTGCGGCACGGATGATGGACCCGGCGACGGGGGCGGCGCGTCGCGGACAGGGATTTGTACGCCCGCCTTTCGCAGCTTTTCCTGAAGTTTTGCCACATCCACCATCCGGGGCGTCGTCCCCGTACTCACCGACATCGCCGCGGCGGTGCCCGCCGCCTGACCCTGGAACAGCACCCCGTGCGCGGTGCGAAGATGGACGCCCCCGGCAAGGCCACCGCCGGGGGCG
>JBKJRK010000174.1:0-7176 GCA_046593135.1 Tepidisphaeraceae bacterium
GGCAGATCGCCGTCGAGCGCGGGGCGGAGATGTGGTTGTGGTCGGTTACGCTGGGCTGGCGCGACGGCGCGGTCGCAGGCGGCCCGCCGGTCGCCGACACGGAACACCCCGCCGCGGCGATGTACTACCTCGCGAATTTGCCGCCCAAGCCGCGAATGTACGTGGCGCTGGATCTGGCGGGGCATTTGAAAGACGAGCGGACGCGGCGCGCGATGCGTGAGGCGTTGCACAAGGTTGAGGCGTTCGACGGCAACCTCATTCTGCTCGACGACGCGCACGAAGACCTCCCGCCGGCGATTGCTGCACTGGCGACGCGGTTTGAGTTGTCGTTTCCGGACGAGAAAGAGCTGGAGGCGCTGGTCCGTCAGACGGTTCGTCGGATGAAGGATGAGCGGAACGTCGACGTGAGTTTGTCGCGCGGCGACTTGGACGCCGTGGTGCGCAACCTCGCGGGCCTGACCCGCCGGCAGGCGAAGCAGGTGATCCTCGACGTCATCTGCGACGACTCTCGTTTCGATTCGGCAGACATTCCGCGCATCCTCGCCCAGAAGCGCCGGGTCGTCGGCTCCGGGCCGTTGGATTACGTCGAAGCGCCGGTGAGTCTCGACGAGATCGGCGGGTTGAAAGCGCTGAAGCGGTGGCTGTGCGACCGGCAAAACTGTTTGACCGACGAAGCCGCCGAGTACGGCTTGCCCGCGCCGCGCGGGGTGCTGATGCTCGGCGTGCAAGGGGCCGGCAAAAGCCTGTCCGCCAAAGCCGTCGCCACCGCCTGGCAACGACCCTTGTTGCGCCTGGATGCCGGCAATTTGTACGACCGTTACATCGGCGAGTCCGAAAAGCGGCTCCGCGACGCGCTGCACCAGGCCGAGCGCATGGCGCCGGTCGTGGTGTGGATCGACGAGATCGAAAAAGGTTTTGCGTCAGCAGCCAGCCACAGCTCCGACGGCGGGCTTTCCAAGCGGATGTTCGGCACACTGCTGACCTGGATGCAGGAGCATACCGCTCCCGTGTTCCTCGTCGCCACCGCCAACGACATCGCCGCGTTGCCGCCGGAATTGCTGCGGAAGGGGCGTTTTGACGAGATTTTCTTCGTTGATCTGCCGGGGCTAGAGGCCCGCCACGCGATACTCGCGGTTCACATCAAGAAGCGCAAACGCGACCCTGCCCAATTCGACCTCGACACCCTCGCCGAAGCCGGCAACGGCTACAGCGGCGCCGAAATCGAACAAGCGATCGTCAGCGCGCTGCACGAGTCGTACGCCAAAAAGCAGACGCTAACGACTGAGCACGTCCTTAACGCGCTGAAAGGCTCGCCGCCGCTGTCCGTCACGATGGCCGAGCGGATCGCCGAGTTGCGGGCGTGGGCGGAGGGGCGTTGCGTGCCGGCGGATTAGGGAGGGCTTTCGATGCGTAAATCGGCTTCAGCCGCGAAGATCGACAAGTATTACCTGAACCTCGCAGGCGAATACCGGGTGAGCGCCGAGTTGCTCAAACGAGGCATCTTCGCGACGGTCACGCTGGGCAATATGAAGGGTGCCGACGTCATCGCTGTCGGCGCGAATCGCCGCGCCGCTGTCATTGAAGTGAAGGCGTCGAATTCATCCCGCTTTGTGACCAGCTTCTATCAGAAGTACAAGACGGTCACGTGTGCTCATCCCGCCTTTTGGGTGCTCTATTCGGTCAAGGTTCAGGGAGATTCCCACGTCGAGCGGTTCTTCGTGTTGACCCATGAGGAGTTGGCACAGAGACAATCCCGGCGAAACGATCGTGATGCGAAGCTGAGCTACGACGAGTGCGTAGCGCGCTACGCGGGCGGCGTCGACAATGTTCTGATCACCGACGTAGAAGACTGCGAGGATCGGTGGCAGATGATCGTCGACTGGTGTTCGGAGGGATGCTGAAGGCAGGTGAGGCTCAGGCGCCGCGTGAAGACGTCGGCAAGTAGACGTTGAACGTCGTCCCTTTCCCTATTTCCGACTGCACTTGAATCCGTCCGCCGTGGGCGTCGATGATTTCTTTGCAGATGGCCAGGCCGAGGCCGGTGCCTTTGGCTTCGCCTTTTCGCGCGGTGCCCTTGGTGGTGAAGAAGGGGTCGAAGATCTTGGGGATGACTTTCTCGGGGATGCCGGGGCCGGTGTCGATGACCTGCAGGCGGATTTCGCCGGGTTCATCGGTTTCGGCGGCTTTGACGGTAAGCGACCCGCCGCGGCCGAGCATGGCGTGGCGGGCGTTGATGAGCAGGTTCAGCAGGACTTGCTCGAGCTGGATCGGGTCGCCGTGGACTTTTAAGCCGGGTTGGACCTGAACGCGGAGGGCGATGCCGTCTTTGTGCGGCTCGCGGGCGAGCACGAGCAGCGTCTCGTCGACAAGCTTCTGCACCTCGACCGAGCCGAATTCCGACTCGCCGCGGGCCAGGCCGAGCATTGACGTGCAGATTCGCCCGGCTTTGCTGGAGCCCTGGTAGCTCTTGGCCAGGGCTTTCTTCATCAGCTCGAAGTCGGGCTTATCGCTTTCGGCGCTTTGCAGGGCGTATTGCGAGTAGCTCACGACCGGCGTCAGCAGGTTGTTGAATTCGTGGGCGATGACCGCCGCGATGGTGCCAATCGTGGCCAGGCGCTGGGATTCGGTCAGTTGGTCGCGCAGCATGTCCAACTGCGCCTGCATTTCGGCAATCTTGCCAAGCAGGGACTCGTCGGACGTCTCAAGGAGCGGCTGGCTGCTGTTATTGTCGGTCACTTCATGCGGACTATCGGTCCGCGTGGCAGGGTGGCTTTGATTTGCAATTCACGCGCAAGTTCGTCGTCGTTATCGGACAAGCATTTGCGCAAGACTTCCCGATTCAGCCGACGGCCGCGCGTAATTGTTGAGCAACATACCGCACCTGCTCCTCCGGCAATTCCGGATAAACCGGTAGAGCCAGCACTTCGCGGCAGGCGCGCTCGGTTTCGGGCAGGGTGCCGTCGCCGACGCCGAGATACTTGAAACAGGGTTGGAGATGGAGGGGGAGCGGGTAGTATACCGCCGCGCCGATGCCGGCGTCGGCGAGTGTTTTCTTCACGGCGTCGCGGTTCGGGACGCGGACGACGTACTGGTTGTAGATGCTCCAGTTGTTCTCTTCGATTCGCGGCGTCACAACCTTGCTGCCGGTGAGAAGCTCGTCGTAGATCGCGGCGTTGTGCCGGCGGGCTTCGTGCCACTGGTCGAGGTATTTCAGCTTCACGTCAAGCACGGCCGCCTGGATTGCCGCGAGGCGGAACATGCCGCCGATCATTTCGTGGTGGTATGTGTGGCCGGACCCGTGTACGCGCAGCTTGCGGCAGCGGTCGGCGAAAGCGTCGTCGTTGGTGCAGATGGCCCCCGCGTCGCCGAAAGCGCCAAGATTCTTAGTCGGGTAGAAGCTCAAGCACCCGGCGAAGCCCAACGAGCAGGCGGCCTTCCCGTGGCGCTTGGCGCCGATCGCCTGGGCCGCGTCTTCGATGACGAGCAGGCCGTGCTTGCAGGCGATCTCGTTGATCGCGTCCATGTCGGCTATTTGGCCGAACAAGTGGACGGGCATGATCGCCTTGGTCTTTGGCGTGATTTTCTCGGCGATTTTGGCCGGGTCGAGGTTGAACGTGTGCGGGTCGATGTCGGCGAACACCGGCACGCCGCCGAGCCGCGCGATCGAGCCGGCGGTGGCGAAGAACGTGAACGACGGGCAGATCACCTCGTCGCCGGGCCCAAGGCCGATGCCCATCAGGCTGCACAGCAGCGCGTCGGTGCCGCTGCTAACGCCGATCGCGTGCTTCGTCCCGCAATACGTCGCCAAGGTGCGCTCGAACCGCTCGACGTGCGGCCCGAGGATCAACGCCTGCTGGTCGCAGACTTCGTCGATCGCCCGGCGGATTTCGTTGCGGAGGGGCAGATACTGTGCTTGGAGGTCCAACAGCTTCACGTTCATGGCGTAAGACATTAAGAGCGAAACAGATGAGTTGCCAGTTGCGTGTTGCCGATAAACGTCAGCACTGACAACTGGCAACTGACAACTGGCAACTGGCAACTGCTCAGTGCTATACTGTTGAACCCCGTGCGACAAACTAAGGTCATCATCTCTTTCGCGCTGGTGTTTCCGCTGGCGTTGTCGAGTTGCACGCCGGATGCCTATCGGCGGTCTGCCGATGGTGAGGTGTATCGCATTCTGCGTGAGCGTAAGTCGGCCGCGCTGGGGTACGAGCCCGCGGCAGAGGCGTCGGGCGCGCCGGCGCCGAAGGCGATGAAGCCGGACTATCAAAAGATTCCGGTGACGGCGGTTCAGCCCGAGGCTCCGCCGCCGCTGGCGACGCCAGGCATTGGGGCGGCGCCGTACGGAAAGCTGGGACCGGCGCGGGATGTTGTGCCGTTGCGACAGGGTTACAGGGTTGGCAGCTTGCAGGGCGGGGCGGATGACAATGAGAACTTGGCTGGAGCGGCGGACCGGCGCGTTGCGGGTCCGCCGGCGCCGGGCCATGCCCAGCGACTCGACCTGTTCGGGTCTTTGAAATACGCGGTTCAACATAGCCGGGCGTATCAGGACCGGATGGAGGACCTGTACCTCGCCGCCCTCGACGTGACGCTGGAACGACACTTGTTTGCCCCGCGGCCATTCGCTCGGGCCACAGCGGAATTCACCGGGGGCCAGGCCGACGTCGACTACCGCTCCGCGCTGGCCGCTACCGCCGCCGCCGGCGTGCGGCAGAAGCTTCCGTACGGCGGGGAGGTCGTCGCCGAGACGCTCGTTCGATTCGTCGACGCCATTGAAGGGGAAGTTGAAAACGGAGAATCGGCCGAAGTCGCGCTGTCGGGCACTGTGCCGCTGTTGCGCGGGGCGGGGATGGTCAACCTCGAGCCGCTCATTTCCAGCGAGCGGGAAATGGTCTACGAGGTCCGAGCCTTCGAAGCGTTTCGGCGGTCGTTCGCGGTAAACGTTTCGTCACAATATTTCGGCCTGCTCGCCCAACAGCAGTCCATCAGCAACCGGCTTCAGAACTACGCCACGCTCGCCTCGCTGCTCGAACGGGCGCAGGCTTTGTACGAAGCCAAGCGGTTCAGCTACCTCGAAGTTCAGCGGGCCGAACAATCCCTTCTCGACGGCGAAAATAAGCTGATCGACGCCCGCTTGTCGTACGCCAACGCCTTGGACGATTTCAAAATCGCGCTGGGAATGGACGTAAACGACGCATTGGACGTGGTGCCGGTTCAGATGGAAGTTCCCGTGCCTGAAATTCGCGGAACTGCTGCTGTGGAAACGGCGTATCGCTATCGACTGGAGTTACAAACGGCAAAGGATCGTATCGCCGACGCGGTGCGGGGGGTGGAGGTCGCGCGGAACGGGTTGCTGCCGGAGGTGAACCTGACGGCCCGGGCCGGCACAGGCAACCGTAACGACACGGCGGCCCGCCAACTCGACTCGCGCACCCTAGAATACGCTGCCGGCCTGAACGTCGACTTTCCGGTGGATCGAGTCGCGGAACGAAACCAGTATCGGCGGGCCTTGATTACCTTTGACCGGGCGCAGCGGGAGTTTGAGGACCAGCGGGATCAGGTGAGTGCTGAGGTGCGACAGGATTCGCGCGGAATCCGCTCCGCGCAATCGTCCCTCCTTATTCAGCGTCAGAGCATGGAGTTAGCCGAGCGCCGCCTGGAACTGGCCAACGAACGTTTGCGGCTGGGCGTTCCGGGAGCCGACACGCGGGAAGTGGTTGAAGCCCAGGAGGATTTGCTCACCGCCCAGGACTCGTACCAACGGGCCCAGGCTACGCTGCAAATCCGTGTCCTTGAATTCCTGCGCGACACCGGCACGCTTCGGGTGGACCCTGACGCGGGCGAGTTGGGTCAGGCGATGGACCGCAAGAACCGTCAAGCCGGGGCGGGTAATCGCGTCGATATAAACGGAACGGTGTTGCCGCAATATTAAGACTGGCGGAACGTTAGCAATATAACGGCGATTTTTTTCGTAACGCTTCTCGTGGGCAACTCAGTCACATGACGATCCTCGCAATCCCATTTTCCATGAAGTCTCGGCGCGGGCTGTCATTGGTGGCGGCTGTCTCGGTGGCCGCGGTTGTCGTGGGCGTGGCGTGGGCGGTGATGGCGTTTCGGGGCCGCGGCGGGTCCGAAGCGGGGGCGGGAAAGTTTTATTCGGTGGCGTCGATGGCTTTCGACGTCAAGGTCGTCAAGGACGGCGAGCTTGCCGCCGTCAACAACATCGACATTCTCAATCTCGTCGAAGGCCAGAGCACGATCGTGCAGATCGTGAAGGAAGGGACGTTCGTCAAGAAGGACAGTGTCCTGGTCGAACTCGACAGTTCCGACATCCGCCAGAAGACCGAAGACGCCACGCTCGAGCAACAGAAGGCCGAAGCAGATCTCATCGTTACTAAAGAGCTACGACTCATTCAGGAGAGCGAGAACGCCGCCAACCTCGAAGCCGCCCAGGTTGAAGTTGAGTTGGCGGCGCTGGGATTGAAGCAGTACGTCGAAGGCACCTACCCGCAGGACCTCGCCGACGCCCAGACCGCCGTCAAGATGGCGGACACCACCGTGAAGAACAAGCAGGAAGACCTCGAGCAGACCCAATCGCTTTACGCCAAGGGTTTTGTCACCGGCTCTGACGTGAAAGAAGACGAGTTGGAACTGATCGAAGCTAAAAACACGCAGAACAGCAGCAGGATGAAGCTGAAGGTTTTGAAGGACTATCAGTACCCGAGCGACCTGGCGACGAATAAGAGCAAGGTGGTTCAGTCGGAGCAGGCGCTGGCGCGGGTGCAAAAGAAAAATGCCAGCAACTTGGCCAAGGTGATCGCTGACGAGAAAGCGTCGGAGCAGGTCCTGGTTACCAAGAAGCGTCGCGTCGAGCACCTGAATCAGCAGTTGGCGCTGTGCGTCATTAAAGCGCCGACGGACGGGCTCGTTGTTTACGCCGGCGACCGCAACGACCAGCGCAGCCAGGTGATCGAAGGCGCGCAGGTCCGCGAACGGCAGCAATTGCTCCGCCTGCCCGATACGTCGCAGATGAAGGCGGTCGTGCGGGTCAACGAATCGCACGTGCCGAAGCTCCGCACGGGCCAGAGGGCGCTGATAAAAATCGTCGGCGTGTCCGAGCCGATACCGGCGACGCTGAGCAGGATCAGCCCCCTCGCCGACAGCGGCAGCCGGTGG
>JBKJRK010000215.1:0-4807 GCA_046593135.1 Tepidisphaeraceae bacterium
AGCTTGGCAAAATCGTCGTAGTTGATGATCGAACTTGTCTGTGTGGGTTCCATGGCCGTCCTTGTGTGATTGACAAAGCGATAATTCTACACGGGCGGCGACGTGGTATCACGCGCGCAAAGCCCCCCTTAACCTGATTAATCCAAACAAATTATCAATTTCTACGCCCGGCGTGCCATGTTCTCTATTTACGGTCGCGTCTGGTCCGGCGTTTGCCAGAGCAGGATTGGCAAGGCAAACGAAAAGGAGCCAACCATGCGCGGAATCTTAACGTGTATCGCTGTGACAGCACTGATGGTGGCGGCGGGATGTGAGCGGACCATTTCAGAGCGGGAGCGGACGACGACTCATCGCGATGGGACGGTCACCCGGTCGAGTGAGACGGTGAAGGAAGCCCCGGACGGAACGATCAGAGTTGAGAAGGAACGGAACATCGACCGCTAGCTCATTCGTGTCCATTAAGCAACAAAAGGGGATTGCGTGAGCGGGACATACCACCCGCGAGAGGAGCTTATCATGAAGCGTGCATTTGCGACCGTGGCCCTCGCTGCACTGTTCGGAACGGCAGTAATCGGGTGCGACGAAAAAGTGGCGGAAAAGAAGACGATGGAAACCAAGCCGGACGGCACGACGGTTACTAAAGAGGAAACCGTAAAACAGGATTCGGATAGCACCACCGTCGAGAAGAAGACCGACGTCGACCGTCCCGGCATTGACCGAGCCAACGACGATACCAAGGAAAAGTCGACGATCGAGACGAAGTAAATTTCGTCATACGAGCGAGGCCGGCGTGGCACGATCTGCCGCGCCGGCCTTGGCATGCGCGTGGGTCTTCTACAATTCTGCCGTTACCAGGCTGGCAAGCTCCGAACGTTCGCTCTTGGTCAACGTGACGTGGCCGACGATCCCATGGCCCTTCAGCCGTTCGACCAGGAAAGACAGGCCGTTGCTGCTGCTGTCCAAGTAAGGGTTGTCGATCTGCGTGGCATCGCCTGTAAGGACCAGCTTCGTACCGTCGCCGACCCGACTGGCGATCGTCTTGACCTCATGCGGCGTAAGGTTCTGGCTCTCATCCACGATCATAAATTGATGCGGAATGCTCCGGCCGCGGATGTACGTCAGCGGTTCAAGTACGACTTGGCCGGTTTCCATGAGCTGGTGAATCCGCTGTTCGACACTGGACATCGAAGCGTGTGACGGATGGGACGCGCTCGAATCGGCGTTGAGCTTGTTGCCGAGCAGGTAGCTCATGTTGTCGAAGATTGGCTGCATCCACGCGCTGAGCTTTTCGTCCTTGTCGCCGGGCAGATATCCAATATCGCGTCCCAGCGGCATGATCGGCCGGGCGCAAAGAAGCTTCTGGTACACGCCGTCGTTTAGCGTCTTGACCATTCCCGCGGCGACGGCCATTAAGGTCTTGCCGGTGCCGGCCGAGCCGATGAGCGATACGAGCTTGACCGAGTCGTCGAGCAGGAGGTCCAAGGCCATTGTCTGCTGGAGGTTACGCGGTAGGATGCCGAAGATCGGCCCGCGCCGGGGGCGCACGGGGACGAGCGACTGCACGTCAGCCTTGAATCGCGCCAGCGCGACATGCGCTTCGTCCAAAACGTCTTTCAACAACACGAACTCGTTCGCCTGCAGCGGCGGGCCGTCCGGAAGATCGAACTTGGATTGCTTATCCGCAAAAAGCCTGTCGATCACTTTTCCCGACACCGCGACCTCGCGCCAACCGGTGTAGAGGCGGTCGAAGTCGACTTTCTGAGCCTCGAAGTCCTCGGCGATGAGCCCGAGCGCGTCGCTCTTGATGCGGGCGTTGATATCCTTGCTGACGAAGACGACGTGATGGCCCTGCTGCTTGAGCGTCAATGCGCAGCAGATGATCCGGTTGTCCGGCGTCTCGAAATTCAAGCCGGGGCAGAGCTTCTGATCCTCTTCCAGGACGACGCGAATCCGGCCGCCCGTCTGCGCAACGGCTACGCCTTCGGCGAGGTTGCCTTGCTGGCGCAGCGTGTCAAGGTGACGGATGGCCGACCGCGCGTTGCGGCCGAGGTCATCGGTGCCGCTCTTGAATTTGTCCAGCTCCTCGAGAACGTCAAACGGAATGACGACCTCATTGTCTTTGAATAGGAATAACGCATTGGGGTTATGCAGTAGGACATTCGTGTCGACGACAAAGTGTTTAACGCTCATGGGGGAGTAGACAGAAGACAGAATTCAGTAGACAGTAGAGACGCCAGCGACGACGGTGGCTAACGGCTCGATTCTCAACAGCTGATCTAATCGAGTCTGATTGGCGGCCAGCGTCGCGTCTGTGGTCTACTGTCTACTGAATTTTGTCTTCTGTCTACTTCATCCGCCATGCTTTATCCCCTGAAGTTCCGTCCCCGCTTTTTTGAAAAGATGTGGGGTGGCCGAAAGATGCAAACCCTGTTGGGCAAGGCATTACCGCCGGAGAAGCCGGTTGGCGAAAGTTGGGAACTCTACGATTTTCCTCCCGGCGTGGTCGAAAACAGCCCCGGCTGGCTCAGCAGTGAGATCGCTAACGGACCGCTGGCCGGGACGATGCTGCACGACCTCGTCGAGAAGCACGGGGCGGATTTACTCGGCGACGTGAAGCGCGTTGGCGCGCACGGGCAGTTTCCCGTGCTGATTAAATTCCTCGACGCGCGGGACGATTTGTCCGTCCAGGTTCATCCTGACGAAAAATACGCCGCCGCCCATCCCGACGCGCATCTGAAGACCGAAGCGTGGTACGTCGTTCAGCGAGATGAAGGCGCGAAGATTTACAAGGGCCTGACGCCGGGCACGACGCGCGACGGCTTTGAACGTGCGATCCGCAAAGGCACGGTGGAATCGTCCATCGAAACGGTTGCCGTGAAGGATGGAGACTGTCATTTCATGCCGAGTGGGACGGTGCACGCTCTGGGCGCGGGGATTCTCGCTTGGGAAGTGCAGACTCCGAGCGACACGACGTACCGAGTGTTCGATTTCAACCGTATCGACGCGTCGACGGGCAAGCCGCGGACGCTGCACGTCGACCAAGCTCTGGCCTGCATCGATTTCTCCGGCAAGCCCGAACCCCAGCAGCCGCGCAGCACGGTGAATGGGCCGTACACGGTCGTATCGCGCGTCGTGACCAGTCCATATTTCAATGTCGACAAAGTCCGCGTGCGCGGCGGCGTAGACGAGCCGCTGCCGTATCACCAGCCGGCCGTGTGGACGATGCTCGAAGGCGAAGCACACTGCCGTGTCGACGGCTTGCCCGAGCCGGTTGTCATCACCCCCGGCGAAACGGTCCTGTTGCCCGCGCGGATGAAAAATCCGTTCATGAAGACGGCGTCGGACTGCGTGTGGCTGGAAGTGTCGTTTCCGGCCAATGCCCCGGGCGAGGCGCGTTGATTGCCCGGGTATCACCCGCGTTCTGAACGTCCTGATCCACCGGCCGTATGATTCCCAGCGACACACGCGTGTCGCGTGAAAGGGAACGATTTGAGCTGGCGACGATACGCGGATTGGGCGAAACGTCGGCCGATGGCGTTGCGGATCGCGGACCGGCTGGGGCGCGGCCGGGGGCGTTTGCGCCTGCTCGACCGGCTCAACCCGCCGCCCGCGCCGCGCCGTAAACCTGATTTATCGAATTGGGATAACCACGACCTCGCCGCCGCCTGGATCGGCCACGCGACGGTGCTTTTGCGCGTCGGCGGGATGACGATCCTGACGGACCCCGTCCTGGGGAATCGCGTCGGCGTGGGCTTCGGGTTGTTCACCGGGGGTCCCCGGCGGCTCGTGGCGCCGGCGGTGTCGGTC
Source organism: Tepidisphaeraceae bacterium (assembly GCA_046593135.1). Lineage (GTDB taxonomy): Bacteria > Planctomycetota > Phycisphaerae > Tepidisphaerales > Tepidisphaeraceae > JBKJRK01. Next base: position 3,808 of record JBKJRK010000215.1, read on the forward strand.
GGCGAATTGCCCCCGGTCGACTTGATCCTGATTTCCCACGCTCATTTCGATCACCTCGACCGCCCGACACTCGTGCGTCTGCCGACCAAGACGCCGGTCGTCACCGCCGGCCGAACGCGCGACCTTATAACGGACCTCGGATTTCGGCTCGTCTCGGAATTGAGGTGGGGCGAGTCGTTGACACTCGGCTCGCTCCGCGTGACGGCGCGCGAAGTGGCGCACTGGGGCGCCCGCACGTTCTTCGACCATTACCGCGGCTACAACGCCTATTCCATCGACGCCGGCCGCCGCCGCATTCTGTACGGGGGGGACACCGCTTATCAGGAAGGGTTTCGCGACGTCGGGCCGATCGACCTTGGCGTCTTCGGCATTGGCGCGTACGATCCGTACATTCAGGCCCACGCCACGCCGGAACAGGTTTGGGCGATGGCGGACCACGCCCGCGCGGATCACATCCTGCCGATGCACCACAGCACATTTCGCCTGAGCCACGAGCCGACCGGCGAGCCGATCGAGAGGCTGCTGTCCGCCGCGGGACGAGACGCCGGCCGGATCGTCGTGCGCGAGATCGGGCAACACTGGGTGCTCGACAATTGACACGGCGCTCTCCGCGCCGGAAACAGTTCTCCATGGCGAGCCATCGCATCGTCCGGCGCTCGCGCGTCACGTTCTATCGAATCGTCCGCTCGTTCGGCTTCGCGCTGGCCGGGCTCGGGTACTTGTTTCGCACGCAGCGAAACGCGCGGATTCACGTGGCCATTGGAATCGGAGCGTGTCTTCTGGGCGCTTGGTTGCGCGTAAGCCGGGTGGAATGGGCGGTGCTGATTGTCACGATCGCGCTGGTGCTGATTCTGGAAGGCTTGAACACGGCGATCGAGGCGGCCATCGACCTGGCGTCACCGGACATCCACCCGCTTGCAAAGCGGACGAAGGACCTTGCCGCCGGGATGGTGCTCATTGCCGCGATTGCCTCCGTGGCGGTGGGGTTGCTCATTCTGGG
>JBKJRK010000238.1:0-14278 GCA_046593135.1 Tepidisphaeraceae bacterium
GGGCGCGTGGTCCGCATTTGCCGGAGCGGAACGCCTTGTTTCGGCATCAGCGGAAAAATCGTGATACAGCACCTCCGGGTCGATGTCGGCGCCGTTGGGCCAAGCGATCGTGCCCGCCCGTTGATCGACCGAAACCTCGCGGAAGCGTGCAGGGTCGTTTCGAATGGCTTCAAAGACCGGGCCATTCAAATACCGTCCCAGATCTACATCCCTGGTGGTTGCGTCGGAAAAACCGAGGCGAACCATAAACCCGTTGAGCACGTTCACTGAGCGAACTCGAATTATCTCGTGCATTGAATCCTCCGATCAGTCGAGCGGTGTAATCTGTTGCAGCGGTAAACCTTGCCGCGCCAAGTTCCAGTTCTCGCTTAATTCCTGACTGTGCGTCGAACCCCATTCTACGACGAGGGCACGAACTCGACGAGGCACATTGCCTTTCAGGATGCTTAGATTTCCTATGTTGAACAACGCTTCGCTTTCGCCGTAAAGCGCGTGAAAATGGGGTGGGGCATGGTCGTTGTAGTACATGTAAATCGCAATGCCGTAAAACTCGCTTACGCAGGGCACGGGCTATTCCTTTCGGCAATGATTGGGCGCGGTGGTTTACATCATTTGTTTTTAAGTTCCGCCAGGTATTCCACCAGATCAACCAGTTCCCGCTGCGTCATCGTTTGCGACAGGTTTTCCGGCATGATCGAGATTTTCTGTTTGGCCTGCTTGGCGATGTCGTTGACGGCCAGATCGTAGTACTTGCCGGCTGTGTCCTTGATGGTAATACCGTCGGGCGTTTCCGACGTTTTCAAGCCGCTGACGATCGCGCCTTTCTTCGTCTTCACCACCCAGTTTTCGTAACCCATGAGGATGCCGCTGCTCGGGGTCAAAATCGCTTCGTAGAGCTGGGCTTTGTTGAGCTTTTGGCCAATGGTCGTGAGCGGGGGGCCGAGCATCTGGCCCTTCGTGCCGATCTGATGACAGGCGATGCACTTAGCGCCGCCGGCATTGGAGAAGACGGCTTCGCCGGCTTTGGCGTCGCCGGGGAGTTTGGTGAGCTCGGCGACGGGGGGAAGGGAGGAGCCGTCTTTACTGACGAAGCCGGTGACGACGTCCGCGGTGGCGACCGTATCGGTGGGCGGCGTAGTGGCGGCGACCGGCGATGCTGCACCGGGGGCGACGTCAGAATCCGCAACCTTTTGCGTCTTGCCCGTTAGCGCGACGACTAGATTGCTCGGGCCGGTGATTTGGAACAGTTTTACCAGCACGACGTTGTCGCCGCGCCGCAATTGGACCGGCGTGACGTCTTCCCCGAATCGCGTCGGCCGTTTGAGCTTGGACCGCTGCACCACCTTGCCGTTCAGCCAGGTTTGGCACCCGTCGTTTGACGCAATAGAGAGGTCGGCCGGTTGATCGACCGGCGAGACGATCGTCGTCGCAAAGTATCCGACGACGTGTTCGGCCCGGGCCGCCTGGGATTCGCACAGGGCGCGAAAGTCGACCCACTTCAAGCCGGCGATCGGCGAATCAAACGGCGACGCCGCGACGCGGGACCAGCGGATTGATTTTCCGTCGACGCCGGCGAACGCGGCATCGGGGTCAATGGCGGCCGGGGATGCTTCCGGGCCGTAGCGGGTTTCGATCGGATCGCCCGCCGCGGCGTCGAAAGGACCGACGGCCCACCAGCCGGCGACCACGTGCGTTTTTTCGTCGAGGTTGGCCCGCGGCGGCAGCTCTTTCTTCAGCCGCCACCGGATCAGTTCCCCGGCTTTGCCGCGCGTGTTGGTTCCGTCCTTTTCCCACGCGGCCAGCAACTGCTTTTCCTTGCCGCCGGCGCCGATGCCGAGGGCTTCGAGATACCAGCGGTCTTCGCCGTCGAAAGCGTTGGCGAGCTTCACCAGAACCGGGACCGATTTTTCGGCCGGCTGGTAATTCATCGCCAGCGCCAGTTCACGCAAATACGCCGGCGCCTGATTGGTTGCGATTTGGTCAATTGCTTTGGTCGTTACGTCGAGTCCCGCCAGGCGTGACGCTCGCAGCGCCGCGATCCGCACGTCGAGATCTTCGTCCTTCAAGCCTTCGCCGAGGTTCGATTCCGCATCGGGAAATCGGCTCAGCAGCCACAATGCGCGGGCGCGGAAGCGGGGATTCGGATCGGTCGCACGCATCCTCAGCAGCGCCTTTTTGGCGGCGGCACCGCCGTCTTTGAGTGAGTTGAAGGCGAGGTAGCGCGTGGCGACGTTCGGCGACTTGAGTGCGGCGATCTGTCCGTCAACGCTGCCCAAGTTTAGTTTCGGTGCGGACGGTTTAGCGCCTTTCGGCGCGACGCGATAGATGCGGCCTCGGAGCGTATGCCAGTTGGGTTCCTCGTCCTTCGGCTGGTCCGCCGTCTGGTGCCCGCCGACGCCGGGGTCGTACCAGTCGGCGATCAGCAGCGACCCGTCCGGCGCGACGCAAACGTCCGACGGGCGGAACCAGGCGTCCTTGCCCTTGATCAGGTCGACGACGTCAACTTTGTACCCGGCTCCCTCACGATCGGGCCCCTGCATCGCATCGACATCAGAGAACTTCTTTGCTGAAATCTGCGCGGTCCGCTTCGGCTTATACGCCCGCACGACATTCGTCCCCGGGTCACAGTGGATCAGCGCGCCGCGAAATGGCTCGGGCAGGAGGTCGCCTTCATAGACGGCGATCCCCGTCGGCGACCCGCCGCCGGTGTGGATCATGTTGGGCACGACGCCCGGCCACCGCAGGTGCCATTGGGCTTCCTGGGGCGATTGGTCGGGGAAGGCGGGCTGGTCCCGGAGCCAGTCGTGGCCTTGTGGGCCGTGGTAGCCGAAGTTGCCGCCTTCCATGACGTAGTTGAGGCGGGTGCCCTCGTTGCCGTCGTCGTCGTTGTCGCTCTGCCACACCGTGCCGAAGCTGTCGGGGGCGAGTTCGAAGTTGTTGCGGAAATTGTGGCCGAGGGTCTCGAAGCCGGTGCCGTCGGGGTTGCAGCGGAAGGCCATGCCTTCCATATAGCCCGGCGTGCCAGGCGGCCTTGTCGCGCCGCGCCACATCGGGCCGCGCGGGACGTCGCTCCCGAGAGAGTCGACGACGTTTTTGCCGTTGCCAAGTTTGAACGGCTGCGTCACCTCGCACCCGGCATTGCCGGCGTTGAAATAGAAACGCCCGTCCGGGCCGAACACGACCGCGTGGACGCCGTGGTCGTGGTTCGCCCCCTCGAAGCCGGTCATCCACACTTCGGGCTTCCCGACCGGCTTGTCGCCCGATTTATCGATGGTGTAGACCATGATGTTCGGCGACAGCGAGACGTACACCTTGTTCCCCAGCACCGCGATCCCCAGCGGCGACGCAAGGGCGGGATCCTGGGCGAAGACTTTCTGGCTGTCGGCCTGGCCGTCGTGGTCGGTGTCTTCGAGGATGACGATGCGGTCGCCTTCGGGGCGCGTGACGACGCCGCGGTAGTTCGCGCCTTCGAGCACCCACACGCGGCCGCGGGAGTCGATGTCGATGTTGGTGGGATTGACCAGCATCGGCTCGCTCGCCCAAACGGCGGCTTCCAGCCCCTCGGCGAGTTCAAAACTCTTCACCGTTTGGGCGGGACTAAGCTGACCCTGCGCAGTCGAGCACCAATAGCCAACCGCGACGGCGGTCGATAGCAAGGCGACGAGTTGGCGCACGGCTTTTCCGCGTTGTTTCATCAATTGGTTCTCCGCAGTGCCCCTGCGCGACACGTTATCAGCCGAGCAAGGGGATTCAACGCAGTTGTATACCAAAGCGTTGAGCGAGCGTTCGTCCTGCTCATTGCGTCATGAGCGGGGTAGCAGGGCGCGTGGCGGGCGCGGTCTGGATCGTTTCCGCGATCCGGCCGAGCACGCGCTGAAGGTCCAGGTAGGAAACCTTCTGGGCATACGTCGACGTCGCCAGCTCCAACTCGGCGTTGAGGATCTGGTCCTGGGCAACGAGCCGTTCGAGGTTCGTCGCCCGGCCGGCGTTGTAGTTGCCTTCGGCCTGGCGGAGCGCCTCGCGGGCGGCGTCGCGGCTGATCTCGAGCTCGCGCGTGCGGTCGGCGGCGGCTTGGAAGTTGGAATGGCCGAGACGCACGTCCTGCTCCACTTGCCGGCGGATCGACGACTCCTGTAGCGTCGCTTGCCGCAGTCGCGATAACGCTTCCCGCACGTTCGCGTGAATGATGCCGGCGGTGAAGATCGGCAGGTTGGCGGAAATCAGGCCGTTGTAAAGACTGCCTTCGGGGCTGCTCTGGCGTTCGAGGTAGTAGTTGAAGTTGAGATTGACCGAGGGGTAATACTGCCCGACCGCGCCGTCCACCTCCGCGCCCGCCGCCCTTACCGCCGCGCGGGCGGCGACGAGGTCCTGGCGCGATCGGGCGGCGCCGGCGAGGCTGTCGTCGAGTGTCGGGAGCTGAGCCGGCACAGACAGTTCGTCGACCAGCGGGCTGGTCGTGACGTCGGCGTTGATGAGGTAGGACAACACCGTCCGCCCGTTGCGCACGTCCGCCCGCGCGTTGATGAGGGAGGCGCGCGTCGCCGAAGCTTGCGCCTCGGTCTGCGCGACTTCGAGCGGGCGGGCAACGCCGGCGCGGTTGCGCGTCCGCATGTCGCGCACGCGTTCCCCTTGAAGGAGCGACGAGCCTTCCAGCACGCGCACCGATTCTTCCGACCGCAACACCTGGTAATACGTTTGTGCGACGTCGAGCAAAACGACCGCTTGCAGGTCGAGCAGCAGGGCACGCCGCCGTTCGATCTCCGAACCCGCCCGGCGGGAGTTGGCCTGGTCGCGGAACCCGTTGAACAGGTTCATGCGGAGGTTAACGGGGACGTCTAGGTTGGCGTCGCCCGTTGAGGTGTTGCGGCCCCCGCCGGAGCCGGAGTTGTCGTCGGGGTCGCTGGGGTTTCCGATGTCTTCCCCGCTCTGCCCATTCCGGCGGTCGCTGCCTTCGCCGGAAAAAGAGTAGCTGGGGATCAGGCTTACTGTCGGCAAGAAGTTGGCGGCCGCGCGGTCCTTGTCGATCAGCGCCTGCAGGTAATCTTCCCCGCCGATGGCGAGCCGTTCGTTGTGCTTATTGGCGAGCAGGAAGGCGGTGGTCAGTGGCAGAGCGTCGCCGGACTTGAAATCGACGTTGCCGGTGTTGACGTCGAGCAGGCTCCGGTACTTGGCGACTTCCTTCTTTTCGTCGACGGCGCAACCCGAAACGATTGCGGCAAGGACGGGCAAGAAGACAAGGCGTGTCGACAATTTCATATTTTTGGAGACACGGCCACGGCGCTCGTCGGTAGAAATGAAGGAGCGTTGGTGCTCGTGAAATCGTGACATTGTTCTTGACGTCGAGTTGTCCCGCCCCTCGGAACAGACCTATACTGCGCGCGTGCCGATCGGTAGCCGCATGTCGCATTGTAGGGTGGGGACGGGGTGGATCAACCGAGCTGCCGTCTCGCCGCTTTTCCTCGTTTATTCTTTCATTGCGCCCGCGTTGCTGCTGGCTGGCTGTTCGGGCGAGCCGGGCGGCGGCAAGCCGAAGGCGGAAGCGGTGGCGGTTGGAGTTGTTGCGGCGCGCGCCGAAAAGGTGCAGCGGAGCGTCGACGTCGTGGGCACGCTTTTCGGACAGGAAGACGCGATCATTTCCAACAAGGTCCCCGGCAAGGTCATCGCGATCTACAAGGACATCGGCGACCGCGTCGCGCCGGGCGAGCCGCTGGCGCAATTGTTGAAGAACGATTACCAACTGAGCCTCAACGAGAAGCAATCGGCTTTGCAGGAGGCTTTGTCGGCGCTGGGCGTAACGGACATCCCGCCGGACAGCTTCGACCTCGAAGCGGTGCCGGCGGTTCGCCGCGCCAGGCTGCAGGGCGAGAACGCGAAGCAAAAGCTCGAGCGGGCCCGCCAGCTTCATGAGTCCAAGCCGCCGCTCATCAGCGACCAGGATTTCGCGGATTTGCAGACCGAGGCCCAGGTGGCCCAGAGCGGATACGAGGCGGCGTTGCTCGCGGCGCGTTCGCAGGTGAGCACGGCGCGGACGCGCAAGGCGCAGGTGGCAATCGCCGAGCAGGCGTTGCGCGACACGACGATCCGTGCGCCGCGCCCGATGGTCGACGCCGGCGCCGATGACCCGGGCTCGCCCGGCGCCACCCAGCCCACCGCCGACGCCTCCGGCGCCGCAGTCACTCCGTCGCCCGCCGGCCCGAGTTTCGCCGTCGCCGCCCGCTTTTCCTCCGAGGGCGAGCTCAACGCCGGCCTCACGCGCATGTTCCGGCTGGTGATCGACGACCCGCTCAAGCTCCGCGCCAGCGTCCCCGAGCGCTACGCCGCCCGGATTCGCGTCGGTCAAGCGGTGCAGGTTCGTGTCGAGGCCGAGAAGGATATTTTCCCGGGCACGGTCACGCGGATCAACCCCCAGATCGACCCCGCCAATCGCAGCTTCGAAGTGGAGGGCGGCGTCGCCAACCCCGGGCACGTTTTGAAGCCGGGCGCCTTCGCCCGTGCACAGATCGAAACGCTCGTCGAGCCGAACGTGCTGATGGTCCCCGAACGCGCCGTTGTCAGCTTCGCCGGTGTGAAGAAGGTGTACTCGGTGAAAGACGGCAAAGCCGTCGAGATCCCGATCGAAACCGGCGTCGTGCAAGACGGGTGGGTCGAAGTGGTGAAATCCAAGAACCTCAAGCCCGGCGACGCCGTGGTCGTCGACGGCGTGAACAAAATCGCCGGCGGCTTGCCGGTGAGCGTGCGCGAAGCGCCAGTCGATCGCTCGACCGGAAGCAGTCTTTCCACCCGCCCGACAAACGCCGCGTCCGCACGCTGACGCCAAACCGCCGCAAGGGCTTCGCCGATATCGCGGGCGAATGACTACGCGCCCTTCGCCTTCTTCACCGCCGCCTTGATTCGGTCGAGCGATTTCAGCACGGCGGCAACCGGTTCCTGGCCTTCGTATTCCACGGAAAATGCGCCGTCGAATTTCGCTTCGAGCAGCTTCTTTACCAGCGTGTCGACGTCGAGCTGCCCGTCGCCGGCCGGCACGTCTTCGAGCTTGCCGTCCGCGCCTTTCTTGAAATCCTTCAGGTGCATCGCGTACATCCGGCCCTTGAACACGTCGCACGCGCGAACGGGGTCTTCGCCCGCGGCGATCAGCCAGCCGGTCTCGTTGTTCAGGCCGATCATCGGGTTCACGTCTTTGACGGCGGCGTAAATCTGGTCGATCTTCTCCCAACGTGAACCCGGGCCGTGCGGATGAATGGCGACGGTCATTTTGTATTCTTCGCAGAGCTTGCCGACGCTGTCCCAGCACTTTGGGTCGTCCTCCGGGTCGCAGGAAAGATTCTTGCACCCCAGGGCTTTGCCGAGCTCAAAATGCTTGCGGTTGGCGTCGTGCTTCTTGCCGAACGGTACGACGCCGAACGACGTGCAACGGACGTCGTGGGCCTTGAGTTTTTCAACCACCTGCGCGGGGCTTACCCCCGCAATGTGGTTCGGAAACAGCTCGACTTCGTGAATTTTCAATTCGTTCTGCATCGCCGCCAGGGCGTTGTCGAGGCTCATCGTGCGGAGCGTGTAGCTTTGTATGCCGATCGGCAGCCCGCCGAAAGCGTCGTCAGGACCCTCCAGGGCGCGGGCGAAACGGCCGGTCAAGGTTGTCACTGCGACCGCGGCGGCGGCAGCCTTCAAAACGTCGCGGCGCGAGGCGCTTTTTGAAACGGGGCGGGGCTGATTCATGAACGAAACTCCTGTACTTGGTGCCTTCACGTTAACGCGACTGGGATCGCCGAACAATGTTCGGCGTGTCGAAGCCGAGCCAAGAACTGCCGGCCCGAATATTTCGACACCTCGACATGTCGACCGTTGGGGCAAAACGGCCGCGGTGATAGGATCAAGGCATGGCCAAAGCGAATGTCGACCCCGCCGAGTTGCGGCGATTTGCCCAGGACCTCAACCGCTTCAACAACGAGCTGCAAAGCCTCGTCTCGGGCCTGCACGCGCGGATGCGCAACCTCGAAAATACCTGGCGCGACCAGGAACAAAAGAAATTCGCCGAGGCGTTTGAACAGACCGTCAAAACGCTGGGCGGATTCCTCGAAGCCTCGACCGTTCACGTGTCGTTCCTGGCGAAGAAGGCGAATCTGATCGAGGAGTATCTGAAGCAGCGGTGAGGTGAGGAAGTTGCCAGTTGTCGGTTACCAGTTGCCAGTGAAAAGCCCCGGTCTTCACTGGCAACTGGTAACTGACAACTGGCAACTCATTTGACCATGAGTGAAACCGCACGCATCGAGTCCATCGGCGAGCTCCGCGCGTTTCGCGTGGCGTTGATGAAGTTCGTGGAGGCTTGCGACGTGGCGCTGGGCGACGCCGAGTCGGACATGCAGCGGACGTACAACTGGCTGGAACGCGACCAGATTTCGTACTGGAACGGGCAGCTCGCCAAGCGGCACGAGATGGTGACGCGGGCGAAAGAAGCCGTCCGCATGAAGAAGCTGTTCAAGTCGCCGACGGGGGCGACGCAGTCGGTGGTCGAGGAGGAAAAGGCGCTGCGCGTCGCAATCCGGACGCAAGAGGAGGCCGAGCAGAAGATCGTCGCCTGCAAGCAGTGGGCGCGGCGTCTGCAAAAGGAAATCATGATGTACAAGGGCGGCGTGACGCGGCTCACCTCCGTCCTCGGGGGCGACATCCCAACCGCCCTGGCCAAGCTCGACGCCATGGCCGGCTCGCTGGAGGCGTACGCGACACTCGCTGCGGGCGCGGGCGGCGCGGGAAGCGGGGCGGGGGCGACTGAGGCGTTTTCGGGCGTGGCAGGCGGGTCGATGTCGCGGTCGGCGGACCTCGCGCCCGGCGTCGGGTCGCGCGGGGCACCCGACGTGGCGGCGCTTCGGGCGAACGTGCCGCCGGACGACGTCCGCGCCGCGGCTCCCCCGGCGGACATCCGTGAAGAGCACTGGGCCCTTCCGCCCCTTAGCACTGATGCGAGAAAGGCGGTTGTCCTACTTCAGCACCGTGGCGTCCCCGTCTCGGACGACGCCACCCTCGTCGTGGCCAAGGGGGCGTGGTCGGCCGGGCGAATCTACCTCGAACGGCGTCCGCCGGCCGCCGCCGGGGATTCGGGGTGGTACCTGGCGTCCGCGGAAGTCGCCGACATCGTCGCGCTGAACACGGTGCGCGTGCGCGACCTTATCGAAATCCGACCTGATTTTCGGGAACTGCTCGGTTTGCCGGACGGTTTTTTCGTGACGGTCGACGGCGACGGCATCCACTCCATTTTGACGCCCTACGGGGAAGGGGCGTGGACGCAGAATCGTTCCCCTTTACCGGACAATGAAGCGACGCCGTAACACCGGGGCTCTACAATGTCTCGACCTGAATCGTTCACAACGACGGGTGAATCATGGGCGTTCATGAAGGACAAGGACAACTGAGCCGGGCCACAAAGGATTTGCTCCGGCACTGGGCCGAACTCAAAACAGTTTGGACCGACGCAAATGCCAAACGGTTCGAGGAGACGGTGCTGGTACCCCTGGAAGCCGAAGTTCGGAACGCCAGCGCCGCGATGGCCCACATGGCCATGCTGTTGAGCACGGCGAAGAAGGATTGTCAGTAAAATTTTGGATTGCGGATTTTGGAGTTTGGATTTTGAAATTGAATCCAAACCGCAATCCGCAATCCAAAATTTGAGATCTGAAATTTGAGATTCTGAAATCTGAGCTCTGAAATCTAAAATCTGAGATTCCATGCACCCCAGCGAAACACCTTTGATCGACACGCCCCTCCCGGCGGGCGCGAGCCGCCGGGACGTTCAGCGGGCGGCCTTGAGGGAATTGGTCGGCTTGTTAACCGAAAGCGCGACCACCGAATCGGAGATCGAAGCCAGGCACCAGGCGGCCCAAGACGAGTTGTCGAAGGCCAAGGACCGCTCGCGGCAGGACATCGAGCATCGCTACACGGCGTTGAACGAAGAGGCCGAGCAAAAGCATCAACAATGGGTGGCGGAAATTGTCGCGAAGGCTCAAGCCGGCTTCGAGTCGCTGAAGGCTTCCAACGACTCGACACGCCAGCGGATCAACCATGACCATGACGGGGTCGTCGAGGGCGTGAAACGCCGGTTTGAGCAAGCGTCGTTCATGGCCGACAGCTTGCTGGAGGCCACGCAGAGCGCGCTCCGGGACGAGGGTAAAAAAGCCGAGCAGGCGTACGATGAGCAAACGGCGGCGCTGGGCTCGATGGAGGCCAAGGCCGCCGACCTCGTTCAAATCTACGGGCAGCCGCTGCCCGAGACGCGTCCCGACGCGGAAGAAGTAGCCGGCGACCCCGCCATCGCGTTCCGCGACCGCCGGGCAGACGCCGAGCGACACATGTCGTTGCTCAAGACCATGCAGTGGCCGCGCCTGTTCGTCGGCTTCAGGCCGTGGCTGGCGGGTGTCGTGCTGCTCGCCGTCGGCGGGCTGGTGGGGCAGGTCGCTACTTTCCAGTCCCACGTTCGCATCGACGCCATCGGCCTGGGCGTGCTGGCGGCGCTGGTCGTGGGCATCGCGGCGGCGCTGGTGCTTCGCGCGGTGGGCGGAAGGCAGGTGCGGGCCGAGCACGCGGGCTTGATGCAGTCCGTCGCGACCGCCCGCGAGGCGGCGGAACTACAATTGGACCAACTCCGAAAAGTTCACAACGCCGCCAACGTCGAAGCCCAGCACAAGCGGGATGACGAAGTTCGCAAGGCCAAGGGCAAGTTCGCCCCTTACATTCAACGCGCCGACGAGACGCGCGACGAAAACCTCCAGAACGTCCAGATCGAATATTTGCAGAAGATTTCCGCCCTCGAAATGCAGCGGGAACGGGGCCACAAAGAAGCCGACGAGTGGAGGCGGCAGAGCTTGCTCGACCTCCGGCTGCGCCGGGACAAAGAACTTCACACCGCCGGCCACAAGCTCCAGGCACGGGGCCGCGAAAGTGAGCAGTGGTACGCCGACTCGCGCGCCGCGGTCGAGCGGCGGTGGTACGAGCGCGTCCGGCAGCTTCGCACGCCGATCGACCGGGGCGCGTGCGTCAACGAGCCGCCCGCGGCATGGGACGAAACCTACTGGCGGAGCTGGTCGCCGCCCAAACAATTCGGGCAGACGATTCGTTTCGGCGAGCTGCACGTCGACCTGAAGAAGTTTGCCGACGAGCACCCGCAGGGCGGCAATTTCAAGCTCGAGCTGCCGCCACTCTTTGCCGTGCCGGGCAGCTTGGCCGTGCCGAAGCAGGCGTCGTTGCTGATTCAGACGGACCGCGCCGGCCGGGCCGAGGCGGTGGGGACGATCCAGACGGTCATGCTTCGTTTGCTCACGACGCTCCCGCCGGGGCGGGTGCGCTTCACGATCATCGACCCCGTCGGCCTGGGGCAGAATTTCGCCGGCTTCATGCACCTGGCGGATCACGACGAGGCCCTCGTCGGCGGGCGCATCTGGACTGATTCCGAGCACATCGACGCCCGCCTCCGCGACCTCACGGAGCATATGGAAACGGTCATCCAGAAATACCTCCGCAACGAATACCAGACGATCGACGACTACAACGAGCAGGCCGGCGAGCTGGCCGAGCCGTACCGGTTTCTGGTCATCAGCGATTTCCCCGTCGGCTTCGAGGGCGACAGCTTTCGCCGGCTCAGCAGCATCCTCCAGAGCGGCCCGCGGTGCGGGGTGTACACGCTGATCCTCCGCGACTCACGCCTGAGCTTTCCGGCCGGCGTGCATCTCGACGAGTTGGAGCACCACGGCGCGAATCTTGTTCGTGACACGGAAGCCGATTGTTTTTTCTGGAAGGACGACGTCTTCAAGCAGTTCCCGCTGACGCTCGACCCGCCGCCGAGCGAGGAATTGTTGACGCACCTCGTCCACGTCGTCGGACGCCGCGCGAAGGACTCCAAACGTGTCGAGGTTCCGTTCGATACGATCGCGCCGCCCGAGGACAAGTTCTGGACCGGCAGCAGCGCCGACGACCTGCGCGTGCCGATCGGCAAGATGGGTGCGACCCGGCTGCAGCAGCTCCGCCTCGGCCGCGGCGTCGCGCAGCACGCGCTGATTGCAGGCAAGACCGGATCCGGCAAATCAACGCTGTTGCATGCAATGATCACGAACTTGGCGATGTGGTATTCGCCGGACGAGGTCGAATTTTATCTGATCGACTTTAAGAAGGGCGTTGAGTTCAAGACCTACGCGTCGCACAACCTGCCCCACGCGCGGGCGATCGCCGTCGAGAGCGACCGCGAGTTTGGTTTGAGCGTCCTGCACCGCCTCGACGGCGAGCTGACCCGCCGGGGCGAACTGTTCCGCAAAGCGGGCGTGCAGGACATCAGCTCGTACCGCAAGACGCCGGCCCATGAGGTGATGCCGCGCACACTGCTGATCATCGACGAGTTCCAGGAGTTTTTCAGCGAAGACGACAAGCTCGCGCAGGAAGCGGGGCTGTTGCTGGACCGCCTCGTGCGTCAGGGGCGGGCGTTTGGGATTCATCTTCTGCTCGGCTCGCAGACGATCGGCGGCACGTCCGGGCTCGCCCGCAGCACGATCGGACAAATGGCCGTCCGCATCGCCCTGCAAACCAGCGAAGCGGACTCGCACCTGATCCTCGGCGACAACAACTCCGCCGCCCGGCTGCTGAGCCGTCCCGGCGAGGCGATTTACAACGACGCGGGCGGCTTGGTCGAGGCCAATAGCCCGTTCCAGGTGGCGTGGCTTTCGGACGAGCGGAAGGACGAGTACCTCGGCCGCGTGCGCCATCGCGCCGACAGCGTCAAGATGCACGGCGAGCCGGCGGTCGTATTCGAAGGCAACGCGCCGGCCGACATGCGAAAGAATGCGCCGCTGGCGAAGCTGTTGGAAGCGGGGGAGTGGTCGACGCGAATGAGCGGGGCGACGGGCGCACCGGTCGGGTGGGTCGGCGACCCGGTGGCGATCAAGGAGCCGAGCGGCGTCGCTTTCCGCCGGCAAAGCGGGGCGAATCTCCTTGTGATCGGCCAGCAGGAAGACGCCGCGATGGCGACGCTCGTGTCGTGCATGCTGAGCCTCGCCGCCCAGCGCCGGCCGGGCGCGGCCCGGTTCGTTGTGCTCGACGGCGCGCCCGCCGACTCGCCGCTGGCGGGCGTATTCGCGCGGGTGAAGGCGGTCTTGCCGCACGAGACCACCCTCGTAGAGTTCCGCGCCGCCGGCGACGCCGTCGGAGAAATTGCCGACGACGTCCAACGCCGTCTCGACGGCGACGCCCCGGCCGACGCCCCGGACGTTTACTTCATCGTCTACGGCCTGCAACGCTACCGCGCCCTCCGCAAGGCGGAGGAAGAGTTCAGCTTCTCAACGAGCACCGACGAGCCCAAGAAGGCCAACCCCGGCAAACAATTCGCCGACGTCCTCAAAGACGGCCCCGCCGTCGGCGTCCACGTCCTCGCGTGGATCGACACCGCGACCGCCATCGACCGCACGCTGGACCGCAATTCCATGCGCGAGTTCGACCACCGCGTGTTGTTCCAGATGAGCGCCGCCGACTCCAGCAACCTGATCGACTCGCCGGCGGCCAACAAGCTCGGGTTTTACCGGGCGCTGGCGTACAGCGAAGAGCAGGGCACGATGGAAAAATTCCGCCCGTACGCGTTGCCCGACAAAGCCTGGCTGGAACACGTATGGGCCAAGCTCGGCAGCCGGGCGACGATGCAAGCGGAGCGAACGTAACCGGTCTTGCGCGAAATGAATTTACCGTTGACCGAATGCGGGATTCATAGTCGTACGGTCAGGCGTTTCGTGGCGTGAGTTCGCGGCTATGCTCGACAACGTAAGCTTCCAACAGAGAGAAAATATCCTCGCCTGAAATGGGAAGCTTTTCCTCAAAATCACGGAGACGATTCTGCGGGTCCACAGCAGGCTTATACTCTCCCCACGTAGAACCCGGTGTGTCCTCCATCGGTTGCGTGAAGAGAGACGCGGCTTGGGATAAAACCTCAGCCGTCCGGGGAGCGCCGACGGCGCGAAGCGCCAAAGCCGTAGCTTGGGCGAACGCGCCTGAGCAATCCGAGTTGTAGAAAAACTGGCTCAACCCGCCGTTCTCTTGCTGATAGTTGAAGTTGTCCGACAAGTGAACGGCCTGCTCCACGGGAGAGAGCGCCTCGTAACCACGACTGCCCGCATCGCTTCTGACCCGATCGCAAATTCTCAGCCAGTCGGTAGCAGAGTTCTCGCTCATTGTGTGATCGCCTAGTGGTCTGACACTCACCCGCGCGAACGAAGAGCAGCGAACGATTTATCGCTTGACGAGGAGGGCCTTC
>JBKJRK010000333.1:0-5631 GCA_046593135.1 Tepidisphaeraceae bacterium
GCCGTGCCACGCGGGCGTACGTCGCTTGGTCCGACGATCAAGGCCGCACTTGGAGCCCTCCGGCGGAGGTGGCGCCGCCGGGGGACGCGGAGCACCGGGGAGTGCGCGGCGGTTGGCGCGTGGCCGCCTGCACGGCGCTCGCCGGGTCGCGCGTGGCCGCGGTGCTGGGATGGGAGGACACGTCCGATCCGCTGCGGCCGATGTTCAACGAGCAGTCCGAAGGCGTCGTGGACATGAAGCTGTTCACCGCTTTCTCCGACGACGGCGGCGCGCACTTCTCGCCGCCAAAGCCGATTTCCTGCGGAAAGTACGACGACGTGCCGACGCCGCCCACAGGGTCGCTGTTGGTCCTCCCCGACGGGCGATGGGCCGTTCCGTTCGAAGCCAACAAACATTACGACGACCCCGCTCCATGGCAGCACGCGTCATCCCTGACGTTCTCCGCCGACCGCGGCGCGACGTGGTCCGATGGGGTTGACGTCCACACCGATCCGCAGCGGCGCGTGTTCTGCTGGGACCAGCGGCTCGCCGTGTTGCCCGGCGGCGACGTGCTCGGGCTGTTCTGGACGTTCGACCGGGTTGAAAATAGTTATCTCAACATCCACGCCCGCCGCTCGACCGACTCCGGCCGCACGTGGGGGCCGCTGTACGACACGGGCGTGCCGGGGCAGCCCGCGCGACCGGTCGGACTACCCGACGGGCGCGTCGCCATGGTTTACGTCGACCGCACCGCCGAGCCGCGCATCAAGGCGCGGTGCAGTCGCGACGGCGGGAAATCGTGGCCGCAGGACAGCGAAACGCTCGTTCACGAGCGCACGGATCGCGGCCGCTCGCAGACTTGGGACAAGCGTTCAATGCAGGATGCGTGGGCGGAAATGTCGGCGTTCTCGATCGGCCTGCCCGACGCCGTCGCCCTTCCCGACGGCGACGTGCTGGCGGTGTTCTATAGCGGTGACCGCCCGGATCTGACGGACGTGATGTGGGCGCGGATCAGGCCGTGATTGATGGAGGCAACGCATGCGGCAGAACAAGCTGTTGGATGGTTTGCGAGCGGGGCAGCCGTTGCTCGGCCTGTGCAACATGTACTGCGACCCGGGAGTCATTGAGGGGATGTGCCCCGGCTGGGATTTCGTCTGGATCGACGCACAGCACGGGCAGATGACGCGTGACGGCGTCCTGAACTCGATTCGGGCCGCGGAGGTCGTGGGCGTTCCGGCGATTGTCAGGGTGCCGGACGCCGGCTACGGCACACTCGGCCTGTACGCCGACATGGCGCCCGCGGGCATCATGATCCCGATGGTTGACACGCCAGCACAGGCGAATGAAGGCGTCGCCGGAGTCCGCTTCCCGCCACTGGGAAAGCGCTCGTTCGGCGGGCTGCGGGCGATCCAGATGGACGGCAGGAATTACTACCACGAGCGAGAGGTGCTCGTCATTGCCCAGATCGAGACCAGCCTCGGCGTCGAAAACGCCGAAGCGATTGCGGCCACCGAGGGCATCGATGCGCTGTTCTTCGGCGGCGACGACATGAAGGTCCAGACGGGACGTTCCATCGACACGTCGAGCTTCGAGGACCCGGCGTTGTTGAAAGCGATGACGCAGACGGCCGACGCCTTCCGCAAGGCCGGGGCGTTCGGCGGCTGCGTCGCGGGCGACGACGCTGCGGTGCGCAAGGCCAAAGAGCTCGGTTACCAGTTGATCGTGGGTGGCTCGGACGTCGGCTTTGTTCTGTCGTCGGCACGCCGACGACTGCCCGAGCTGCGGCGCGTCTTCGACGAAGGCGTCGCCCGGCCGCCGGCCCGGCCCACGCCGCCACTCGTACACGCGTATGGGGAAAGGACCAATGCACGACGGGACGCTGGAAACGAGTAGCACGGTTGACGTCCACCTCGTGTGGACAATCGACTGTGAGGCGACCCAGCGCGCGGTGAACGACGCCGCCTTGGGCGAGCGGTCCGTGCGCGGGTTTTGCGAGCTTGTCGCCCGTCACGAGTTGAAAGCGACTTTGTTCGTGCTTCCGTCGGACGCCCGGCAGAACGCGCGGTTACTGCGGGAGTGCGCGGCGGGAGGTTTTGAAGTGGGCCTGCACTACCACCCGCAGGAAGACGGCCATGCCGACTATTGCGGCGCTTACTCCGCGGAGGAGCAGCGCGACATGTACGGCGGCGCCATTTCGCAATTCGCCGACGCGCTGGGCTTCAAACCCACCACGTTTCGGACCGGCAGTTTCTCCGCCAACGACGCGACGTTTCCCGTCACGCAAGAGCTAGGCTTCACCAGCTGCTCCCACTCCTGCCCGGGGCGGAACATGGCCGGCCTTCGCAGCAACTGGTCGTCCGCACCACACCACGTGCACTTCGCGCACGCGGCCAACCGGCTGCTCGAAGGAACGACGGACCTGATCGAAGTCCCGATGACGACCGACCCCGATTCCATGCTTTGGTCCGGCTGTCACCCGCAAGACCTTCGCGTCGAACTGTTCGATGCGAAGAACCAACGCTTCATGATCGACAAGATCCTCCGGCGTGAGCGCCGGCGAGAGCACCCCGTCAGGACGATTGTCGCACTCACCCACAACGTGTTCGATTACAGCGACCCTCGCAACTTTCGCCGCGAGACCATGGCCGAAATGATCTGTGCGTTTTCCGAGCTGGCCGATCGCCAGAACGTGCGGCTGATTCCATCGACCATTGGTGGCGTCGCGGCGGGGTACCGGGCGGCGGCGGCGTGCGAAACGTCTGCGACGGCGACGACGCCCGAAAGCGAGCAACAATGACCCTAACCGACGTCCCGTTCGAACTAAGGCAGATCCCGTTTGCCGCGATGGGCGGCGTCTACGAAGCGGACGACGTCGAGGCGGCGACGGCGACCATCGCCCGGGCGGCCGCGCCGGGCGGCGATTTTTTCCCGCTGCCGGAAGAGAAGCACTTTCAGGACGCCCTTGCCGCCCACGAGGGAGCGAAGCGCGCCGTCGCCGTCAATAGTTGTGGCACCGCGCTCGACCTGTGCATGATGGCGCTGGGCGTCGGTCCCGGCGACGAAGTCATCACCACGCCGCTCACCTTCGTCTGCACGGCGGGCTGCGCCATCGCGCGGGGCGCCAAGGTTGTCTTCGCCGACATTGACCCCCGAACACTCTGCCTCGACCCCGCCGCGGTGCGCCGCCGCTTGACGAGCCGGACGAAAGCCATCATTCCGGTCCACTTCGCCGGGCTTGCAGCTGACATTGACGGGTTCGACGCGATCACCGCCGCAACAGGGGTCCCGGTCGTCTACGACGCCGCCCACGCCGTCGGCACCCGCCATCTCGGCCGCCCGATCGGAGGGCGCGGCAAAGCGAGTTGCTACAGCTTCCAGTCCAACAAGAACATGACCACCCTCGGCGAGGGCGGCGCCGTCACGACCGACGACGAGGATTTCGCCGAGCAGGTGAGGCAGCGCAAGACGTTCGGCTACGTCTACGGCCCCGAGTTGCGCGTCGCCTCGATCGGTTTTAATTATCGCATGACCAAGCCGCAGCTCGCAGTGGGCGTTACCCAGGTGGCAAAGATCGACCGCGTCATCGCTCAGCGGCTCGCGGTTTTTGAACGGGTGCACGCGCTGCTTGAAGACGTTCCGGAGATCATCGGGCCCGCCGGAATCGAGGCGGGCCACGGCTGCCATCTATACGTTGCCCGACTCGATACAAGCAACGTGCGGTTCGCGCGAGCGGCGTTTCTTGATGTACTTAAGAAGCGGTACGGCGTGAGCTGCGGCAACCACTACCCGGCGGTCTGGACGTGGGAGGCGCTGGCCAAGCTCGGCTACGCAGAACAGGCGGCGGACTGCCCCGCCGCGGCGCGGGCGTGCGGCGAGGTGTTTAGCCTGCCGCTGTTCCCGCATACGACGGAGCAGGATTGCGAATACGTCGTGCGTGCCGTCCGGCAATCGCTATCCGACTGCGGTCGAGGTTAACTCCGAGAGGTCTGCCGTGCGTGAACGATCGGTGAACTGGGCGTTGGTTGGGATCGGCGATATCGCCGTCAAACGCGTCGCGCCTGCCATCCTCGCCCAGCCCGACAGCCGGTTGTACGCCTGCGTGACGCGTGACGCGGAGAAAGTTTCTCGCCTGCCCGTGGGCGAACCAGTCAAAGTGTACGCGACGTTGGGGCAAGCACTGGAAGACGCCGCGGTCGACGCCGTTTACCTCGCGACGCCGGTGTTCCTTCACGCGGCGCAGGCGATAGCCGCCCTCGAAGCGGGCAAGGACGTGATGGTCGAGAAGCCCATGGCGATGAACGCCTCCGAAGCCCGCGCGGTCTGCGAGACCGCCCGCCGTACGGGCCGGCGGCTGGCGGTGGCGTATTTCCGCCGGTTCTGGCCGCGGTTCGAACGGGTCAAGCGGGCGGTCGAGTCCGGCCGGCTCGGGCAGATTGTGCAGGTGCGCGTCGCGCTTCAAAGCTGGTATCGACCGTCGTCGGACGATCCCAAGTCTTGGCGCGTCAACCCCGCTTTGGGCGGCGCGGGTGTGTTGGCGGACGTCGGATCGCATCGGCTGGATCTGCTGGCGTGGTGGTTTGGCCGCCCCCGCCGCCTCGTGGCCGATTGCCGGACGATGACCCACGACTACCAAGCCGAGGACTCGGCCAACTTGCTCATGGTTGCAAAAAGCGGCGCCCAGATCGCGGCAACGTTTCACTGGAATTCCAACGTGTGGGCCGACGAGATCCACGTCACCGGAACGGACGCGCAGCTTACGCTCAACCCCTGCGACGGCGACTCGATCGAATGGAACGCCGGACGCAGCGGCACGCCAGAGTCGGAATCGGTGGCCAAGCCGGAGAATGCTCACTTCCCGATGATCGACGACTTCGCCCGTGCCGTCGTCGAAGACCGCCCGCCGCGTTTCACGGGTGATGACGGGGCCGAGGCTACCCTCGTCCTTGACGCGGTTGCGCAATCCGTTCGAGAGGGCAAGTGGGTGACCCTTGACTGAATCGACGCCACTTCATGCCGATCTCTCGTCGCTCCGGCGTCAGTTCGCTGACGTGAACGAGACGATCGCCCGCGCCGTCTCGGCCGCTAACCCGCACGTGGTGGCGCTGGTGGCGAAGTGGAAAAAAGTGGACCTCGTGCCCGGCCTGAGCGACCTGGATTTCCGCGTCATCTGCGACGCGCAGGCGACCGCCGACGATTGGGTGCGGATCGACAAAGCTCTCGGACGCGCTCACCTGCGGATGGTCGAAGAGCATCCGGAGTGGAACCGGATCAACGAGCATCCGATCGGCGCGGGGCTCACGCTGTCGGAACTCGACGATCCGCGACTATACAACCCGGAATGCGCGGCGTGGACGGTTTGGTGGGGCAAGAGCGACTGGCATGAACGCCTTGCCGCCCGGTTGGAACGTGAGCCGTTTGGGGTCTCCGACGAGCGGTACCACCTACAGCGGTTTCTGACGTATTTCACGCCTTACCAGCACGGGATCGATCCGCCGATCAACCTGGGCGCCTTCGAGCCGAAGTATCCGCTGCATTCACGGTGCTGGCACTACTTCGCGCCCCCGATGTTTTCCGCGGCGTGCCTGCTCGCGCGTCGCCGGTTCGGCGGCAAGCGGGTCGCGCTTCAATGGCTGGCGGACAACAATGTCGCGC
>JBKJRK010000449.1:0-3124 GCA_046593135.1 Tepidisphaeraceae bacterium
CATCTCAACATGGAACGTTCCTTGAGCGGCGACAGGAAGGAGCAACTGCTTCGTCCCGCTGCTGTCGCGTACGACGGCTTTCAGATTCGGGTCGGTGTGCAGCGTGAGCTTGTCATCGACGATCCACACGCCGTCGCCTTTGCCTTCGATCTTTGCACCTGCCGCAGCGAGAAAGGTCAGACTCGAAACGCTTAGACCTTCGACCGCGAATTTTCGCACCAAAACCGTTCCGTTTTTCCGGAGCACCGGCAGCGGCGTTTCGTCGATCGTGACGTCGCCGAGGCGGTATCGGAAGGTCGGCTGGCCGGTCTTGTCGGTGCGGTAGCCGAGGAACTGTCCGCCGACGTCGCGCTGGCCGGGCTTGGGGGAGGGCCAGGGGGTGTCGGGCGACGCCAGCACGGCGAAGCTCGGGCCGGGCGGGAGGTTGACGGCGTCGGCGCCGGGCGTCTCGCCGAAGACGCCGCCGCGGTCGCGGCGCGAGTTGGACGCGTCGAAGAACTCGCCGCGCCAGGCTTTGGCGAGCCGAACGGTGTCGGCGTCGAACGCGACGTGCAGCCCGTCGGGCGATCCGATGAGAATTGCGCGGGGCCCGACGTCCTTCAAAAACGTGCGATGGATGATCGGCTCGCCCGCGGGAATAAGCTGGAACCCGCGGTCGCTCGGTTGAAGGCCGGCGGGCAGGCCCATCGACTTGCCGAGAGACAGGTACGTCCAGACCGCGTCGATCTGCCCGTCGGCGGTGCCGCCGGCGATGTCGGGATAGGCGACGGTGCCCTGAAACCAGAATGCGGGCATGCGCGTGCCGGGATTTTTGCCGCCGGGGTCGAGCAGCAGGGCGTGGAGCCAGCTCGGCTTGAGGCGTGCCGCGGTCAGGGAGAGGTCGAGGGCCGGCATGCCCATCGAAGGCACGCCCGCTACGCCATGACAGTTGATGCAGCCCAGGCCCTTGATGCCGACGAGCGTTCGCCCGTCTCGTGCGGCGGCCTCGGTGAATTCGGGGACGGGGCGTTCGGTCGCGTCGCCGTCGAGTTTCTGAACCGTTGCGACCAGTTGGGCCATGCGGTCTTTCACAAACCCCGGCATGCGCGTCGCCATGTGGTGCCGGCGGACGTGCAGGTCGCCGTCGAAGATGATCTTCTCCATCGCCTCCGGCTTGAGCTTGTTGCCGACGTTCGTGAGCTTCGGCGGAAGCCGGCCTTCGTCGCCCATGTCAAAAGGCTTGAGCATGGTGAACAACGGGTTGCGGTCCTTCGTCGCGCCGCCGACGTCGCCGCGCTTGTGGCAGGCATAGCAGTTCATCGTTGCGAGGGTGTGGGTGACGAGCGATTCGCCGTCCAGCGGCGCCGACAATGAAGCGGCGTCGGCGAGTGCTTCGCCGATGAACGCGCGCTGCTCTTCCGACAGCTCGTAATTCGGCAAGCCCCTCGCCGGCTTCTCGGCAAGGCATCCGCCGGCGAGGTCTTTCAGTTCCGCCAGAGGCTTCGCCGGGCGCGTGGCCTTCAGGCCCGCCATGGCGTGGCAATTCACGCAGCCCATCGCCGCGAACATTCGCCCGCCCATTGCGACTTTCTGCGGGTCGGGCTTGAAATCAGTTTCCGAAGCGAGCGGGATCATCGGCCGGCCGCCGACGCGGAAAAACACGTTCGCGGGCACCGTCTGCTGCGGAATCTCCGGCCCTTGCCACGACAGCGACAGCTCTTCGCCGCCGATCCACTCGAAATAGGTCACGGTGAAAAAATGGTCGCCGGCCCGCAGCTCGACGTCGCCGGTGACGTCCTGCTGCGAGTGTTGGCCGTCGTTGTTAACGACGAGCTTGTCGTCGATGTAGAGGCGCGAGCCGTCGTCGGAACGGAGCAGGAACGTGTACTTGCCGTCGCGTGGGATGGCGATCAGGCCGGTAAATTTTACGCCGAACTGGTCCTGGCTCTTGCGCGTCGGCAGGTCGAGGGTCAGGCTGTCGGTCACTCCGTTCGACGTCGGCTTGACCGTCTCAAACGTGGCCAGATCCACGTTGGGGAAAACAGTGTTGTCGTAGAGCTCGTATTTCAAACCCGGGCTGCGCAGCGGGGTGGCGTTGGCGAGCTGGGGGTTGTCGAGCTGCTCGCGCAGAAGATACGTCGCCAGCGCCCCGGCTTCCTTCGCCGACAAGTGCAGCGACGGCATTCGCCCGGCGGGCCGGGCTTTCTGCGGGTCAAGCAGAAAGCTCTCGAGCGATTCGGCCGTGTACTTGCCGGCAAGATCGCCGTGCGGGACGGACGGTGTCTTCTCTTCCTTCAGCTTTTCCTCGGGCGCGTGGCACGCGACGCATCCGATCGAATGATAAAGCTTGCGGCCTTGGTCGATGACGACGCTGTTGCCTTCCCGCGTGGACGCCGGGAGCGACCCGCCTTGCGCGGCGAGGAAGTGGGTGAGGAACTCCACCGCCCCGGCTTTCGCCTCCGGCTCGGACGCCGAGAAAATGTCGGGCATCGTCGCGCCGGGTTTCACCTTGTGCGGATCGCGTAGATAAACGCGGATCCAATGCGGCGTCGCGCGGGCGCCGACGGCGCTCAAGTCCGGCGCGCCCTTCGGCGCGACGCGCGGGGCGTTCGCCGCGGCGTGGCACTGCGTGCAATTCAGCTCGCCGATGAGAAGCCGGCCCACCTCGGCGGGGTTGACGTCCTTCGCCTCGTCGCGGAGGCGGTAGTAACCGGGCACGATCGGCTCGGCGGACGCCATGATGCCCGTCCAACACATAAGGACAACCGACACGCCGATCGCTCGGTTCCACACGCGGTTTTGCATGAAACACTCCAAAATCGCTTCGTGACACAGGCTCTCCGCCCGTCCCGGGTGCGATGAACGACAAATAACCGTTCGACCGGCGCTACCTGCCGCACCCCTCTGGTGGTGTAAGGAAATACTCCAGAAATTGTCCGGGGTTGAATCGTGGGGCAGGCATTCCTGCCTGCCTCGCGGTTGAGTCGAGAATCCTGAAAACGATCGGGCCTTCGGCTCGAGGCAGGTAAGAAAGCCTGCCCCACAAGGGGCGGGATGAATTGCGCCTCACGGCATTAGGTCCCGGTGGGCAGGAATGTCCACTTATACGGATCAGGATTATCCGTGCGCGTCACGTCTCAATTTT
>JBKJRK010000530.1:0-5164 GCA_046593135.1 Tepidisphaeraceae bacterium
TGCATCTCGTCGAGCCGGCGGTTGAGTGCGTGAATCACGTCGCGGTAGAGTTGAAATTCTTCTTCGGCCTCCAGTTCGTCGGCGGCTTTGACCGAACCGACGAGGATGGACTCGAGCACATCGGTCATCTGCGGGACGACGAAGTGTTCGTCGGCCGGGTTGTGTCCGGGGCGGCGGTGTGGGTCCGCCATGAACTCGGCTGCCGCCGGGTCCCAACTGATCGTCGCGCGGAAGCCCGATCCGCCGGTCCGGTATTCCGACCAGCCGAGCATGCGCTCGGCGCGGTGGGGGCGGAGCATGTTGAGCACGGCCCGCAGGTCTTCCTCAAACAGTTGCTCTTCCTCCCACCGCGCCACGCCCGCGTCGACGGTGCTGCGGTTGGCAATGACGTCATCGTTCGTGAAACTCGAATCTGAGAATCGTGACAACATGGGAAATCCTCCCAAACACAAAACAAAATCAACGGAAGGCGGCGGTGCCGCACACCCGCCGCCGTGTCGTCCGTTCGCGAAAGCCTTTTCGCGAAACAAATCGGACGTCACACCCGTTGAATCGACCGCCGGCCCGTGCCCTCTTCACAGCGACACTTCCGCCGCGGCGCGCGGCCATGCTGTCGCGGCGTATTTTCTCGGGCGATTCAGTCCCGCTTTTTTTCCCCTTCCCCAATGGCGCGTTCAGAACGGCTTCGGGAAAATATTTTCGGGCGTCACTTTGACGTCATGCGCCGCTGTAGGATTCACGCCATGAACGTGATGCACACCAAAACCGTTCGGCGGTTCTTCAAGGTGCTTCAGACGAGCAAGGAAAGCCAGACCGCCATGATGACGCTCAAGCCGGGCGCCGACAGCGGGCCCAAAGGGACGGACCACCCCAAAAGCGAACAGGTGTTGTTCGTCGTGCGCGGACAAGTAACGGCCGAGGTCGGGCGGAAGAAGCGAACGCTCAAGGCCGGGGACGTTGTGGTCGTGCCCGCCGGTGCGGCGCACCGATTCTCCAACCGATCGAAGCGGTCCGCTGTCACTTTCAATGTTTACGCGCCGCCGGCTTACGACCCGGGCGAGGAGGAGTAAACGTGAGTGACGCAGACGTTCTACCCCCGCACCAAGATTGCGCCGCGCTCTCGACCGGCGGCCGGCGCTACCCGTACGTGCTGCTCGGCTTGTTCGCGGTCGTTTTTGCCCTCAGCGCGATCAAGCCGTGGGACTTGATGAACTGGCTGATGGAGAACGCGCTGGCCGCGGCGTTCCTCGTCCTGCTGTGGTTCACGCGTAATCGCCTGCCGTTGAGCAACGTCTCCTACACTTTCATCTTCGTATTTCTCTGCCTGCACACCGTCGGCTCTCATTACTCCTACTCGCGCGTCCCGATGGGCAACACGCTCAGCCAAATCTTCGGCTGGCAGCGCAACCACTACGACCGCATCGTCCACTTCGCGTTCGGTTTGTGCATGGCCTATCCCGTGCGCGAGCTTTTTCTCCGCGTCGCCGCCGTGCGCGGGTTCTGGGGTTACTACCTGCCGCTCGACGTCATGATGTCGCTCAGCATGCTCTACGAGCTCGTCGAATGGGGCGCCGCCCTCGCGTTCGGCGGCGAGCTGGGCGCGGCGTATCTCGGCACGCAGGGCGACGAGTGGGACGCCCAGAAGGACATGGCCCTCGCCACGCTCGGTGCGGCCATCGCAATGAGTGTCACCGCGCTGATCAACTGGAAGTTCGACCGTAACTTCGGCGAGGAGATGCGCGAAAGCGTCCGCGTAAAGGGCAAAACGCCGCTGGGCGAAGTCCGGTTGCGCGAGATGGTGGACGGACGCAATAATTGAATTATGGGGCCGGCATTTGCGCCTGCCTTGCGGCGCAGCCGCGAACGCGATCTGGCCAGACCTTCGGTCCGAGGCAGGCAGGAATGCCCGCCCCACATGGTGTCATTTACGATTCACTCTGATCCGCCGCCCCCCCCACCCATTTCCCGAATGACAATGCCTGCCCCCACACGACGTCATTTACGATTCCCCCGTGCTCGGGGCGCCGACGTCGGAGGATTTTCCGGCCACTTCTCGGCGTCACGGACGGCGTGAATTTGCTCGATAGTGAAGCGCCGCTCGCCGTGGTTCATGCCGTGGCAGCGCTTGGCCGAATGGTCCCAAACCTTCCGTGACGTGAGATTTTCCCGCCAGAACGGCCACGTGCGACACTGCAGCGGGCGGACGGAATAGACGGAGCAGTACCGCCGGGCCAAGGCGATCGCGTCCCCCGACGCCGTTTTCGTATCGACTTTTTCCTCGCGAAGGAACACGCAGTCGTAGTCGCTGCCGGGGCCTTTGCCTTCATTGAGGCTCCAGCGCCCGCCGACTTTGCGGCAGTTGCGCTCGACCATTTCTTCCGGCGTAATCTTCAGGAACGCCGCGATGCGGACGACGTCCTCCCGGCTCACCCACACATACCCCGGCGCGCCGCCGCAACAGTTACCGCACTGCGTGCAGGTGAAGTCGAGCCCCCCGGCGTACCAAGGCTCGCCCGGGCCGCCTTTGCGTTGGATCACGTCCAGTTTCATTACCGTCCTTGGCGATTCAAAAAATTGCGAGCTTTCCGAGGCGTTACTACTAGAGCGGTTCGCATCACCCCGTCGCGTTTGGTAGCTGCGACGCCTGCGTCGCCTCTTGCGGATTGCGTCGTTTGCGCGCGGCGACGCAGGCGTCGCCACTACAAGGTGTTGAGAACTGCTCAAGTGAGTAGCAGACGGGAGCAGCCACGAATGTCACGAATCAGCACGAATAATCTTACCGGCTCACGGCCCATTTCCTATTCGCTAAAATTCGTGCCATTCGTGGCTGTTATCCTTTCTTCGTCCTCGGAAGAGGCGTTTACTCTCTCCCACGCCTCGCAGGGGACGGGAATCCACATTTCGATGTAATCAACTGAGCGCCACCGTTACCGTCTTGATCTCCGTGTAATTGCGCAGCGCGTACTCGCCCAGCTCGCGGCCGATTCCGCTCATCTTGAACCCGCCGAACGGGGCGGCGGCGTCGAAGACGTCGTAGCAGTTGATCCACACTGTTCCGGCCTTCAGCTCCGCCGCCATGCGGTGGGCCTTGCCGATGTCGCGGGTCCACACCGCCGCCGCCAGCCCGTACATGCTGCGGTTGCCGCGCGTGATGACGTCGTCGATGTCCTTGAACGGAATGATGCTCATCACCGGGCCGAAGATTTCCTCGCAGGCGATCTTGTGGTCGTCTTTCACGTCGGCGAACACCGTGGGCTCGATGAAGAAGCCGGCGTTGCCCACGCGGTTGCCGCCGGTCAGGATCTTCGCGCCCGAGTCCTTGCCGGCCTTGATGTACCGCATCACGTTGTCGAACTGTTCCTGGCTCACCTGCGGGCCTTGCGTCGTGTCGGGATGAAACGGGTCGCCGACCTTTGTCTTTTTCACTTTGCTAAGCATCTTTTCGACGAACTGGTCGTGAACCTTTTCTTCGACGAACAGTCGCGAGCCGGCGCAGCAGCACTGCCCTTGGTTGAAGAACAGAGCGAAGTGCGAGCCTTCGGCGGCGGCGTCCAAGTCGCTGTCGGCGAAGACGATGTTGGGGCTCTTGCCGCCCAACTCGAGCGTCACGCGCTTGAGGTTCGTGCGAGCCGCGGCCTGCATGATGAGCTTGCCGACTTCCGTCGAGCCGGTGAAAGCGACCTTATCGACGTCCATGTGCTCGGCGATCGCCGCCCCGGCGGTCTCGCCGTAGCCGGGGATCACATTGACCACGCCTTCCGGAAATCCGGCTTCCTGGAATAGCTCGGCCATGCGCAGCGCGCTGAGTGGCGTCTGCTCCGCCGGTTTCATCACCACGGTGCATCCCGCCGCCAGTGCCGGGCCTAGCTTCCAAGCCTGCATCAGCAGCGGAAAATTCCACGGGATGATCTGCCCGACCACCCCGACCGGCTCGTGCCGCGTGTAGCAATGGTACGGACCGCTGATAGGAATCGTCTTGCCTTCAATCTTGTCGGACCAGCCCGCGTAATAGCGGTAGCAGTCCAGCACCAGGGGCAAATCGGCGGCCTTGCTGTCCTTGAGCGGCTTGCCGTTGTCGAGCGTCTCCAGGGCCGCCAGTTCGTCGAAATTCTTCTCGACAAGATCGGCCAGCTTATACATCAGCCGGCCGCGCTCGCGGGCGCTCATCTTTTTCCACGGCCCCTTCTCAAACGCCTTGCGCGCCGCCTTGACGGCCTTGTCGACGTCGGCCTTGTCTCCCTCGGCTACGTTCGCGATCACGTCGCCGGTCGATGGGTTGATCGTCTCAAACGTCTTACCACTGGCGGCGTCGACCCACTTGCCGTCGATCAACATCTTGGTCTGCCGGATTTTCACCGACTTGGCCGTCGGAGCGGCCGTTGCGGTTGCGGTTGCCATGTCTGACCTCCTTGCGAGGGTAAAGTGAATTGTGGTTGTCTTTGAGCCAGCATGCGCTTTGCGACTGACAGTCGCAGGCCGCGCAAGGTCAAAAGTATATCAGAAACGTACCGGGGTCTTCGTGCCAATTTTAGTTGTAGGGTCCACTACGCTCTGAGCGAGGGCCGCAGACGTCGGGGCCTCTGCCCGGCTACACTTCTCCGGCATGCACTGGATCGCGCAGACTTCGATGCCTTCGTCGCAACCGGCGACTCAGCCGGCGGGCATCACGCAGACGTTGGACCAAGTCGTCGGCAACCTCGAACTCGGCCGGACGTTTCGCGAAACGAGTTGGTTCAGTTGGGGCGTCCTGCTTCTGGCGATCTTCATCGGCGTCGTCGCGGGCAAGATCGCGGCGACGATCCTGCGACGTCTCGCCGCCAAGGCGGAAAAGATCGAATGGCTCCTGTCGCGCGGGGTAACGTTCGCAGCCGCGGCGGGGCCGGCGCATTTGGCCCTGATCACCGCCGGGCTTAAAGCCGGCCTCGCTCAAATCGCGCTCTCGCCCGCGGTGAGGCACTTCGCCGGCGACGTCGTTAAGTTGCTCTTCATCGTCGCGGCGGGCTGGTACCTGTTCAATCTCGTCGATCTTGTCGAGGTCGCCTTGCGGCGCTTGACGCAGCGGACCAAAAACCGCATCGACGACCAGGTCGTCGTCGTCATCCGTAAGACCTTGCGGATTTTCCTCGTCGTCGTATTCGTTTTGTTCACCGCCGAAAACGTCTTC
>JBKJRK010000548.1:0-2746 GCA_046593135.1 Tepidisphaeraceae bacterium
CTCCGGACGAGCCGCAAAGCGGCGCCAACCTCCGACGCAATCGTTGAGGAGCTTTTATGACGGGTGCATTCTATGTTTTCAGTGCGACCCTGGTTATTGGTCCTGGACGCTGACGAATTGCTGGTTCACAGAACTGACTCCCCGGGTGGGAAGCAGGGATCGGCCGCGACAGTCCGAGAACACGACTTAGCTTTTTCGGGAAAGCGGGGTGGATTCTAACTTTTTAATTTGAAATAGGTTACGTCTCCCTCCACTTGATTTACTCGTTTGCTGGTTAAAAAGGCGCTCGGCACGAGGGGAACGAAGGATATATTTGTTGCGTCGTCTTAACTGACCGCCATGGGCTGCCGACGTCTGTTCTGACGGGTTGTGTTCCGGCTTAAGAGTAGGGATTTTGCATGCTTACTGCGTCGTTTGAGGAGGAAGACCTCCTCGACAGTGATGACGTCGCTTCGCCGCGCGGCAAGTCGGTGGCCGCCCGCGGGTGGGGGCGGAACCATTTTTTCATCCTGCTGGCGGTTGGCGCGGTGCTGTGGGGCATCTTTGGCTGGGTGGTCATGCCGAGCCTGATCAGCCAGGCCTACGACGGCCACGGCCTGTCGGTCCTCGTTAAGCAACTCGAACACAAGCACAACTACCCGCTCGACCATTACCTCGCCAAGTGGAACAAGCTCGCCCTCGCCGGGCTGGGGGCTTGGCTCGGGGCGGGGGCATTGCTGTTGATGACGACGTCGCGCTGGTTCGCTGCGCACGTCGCCCGCACGGCAACGCCGGGCACCTTGGGCGCGATCCGGATGTGCGTCTGCCTCATTCTGGCTTGGGTGACCTACTGGATGCGCCTGAGTGAAATGACCGCCCTGCCCGACAGCCAGCGCGTCTCGATGGGCGTGATGGACTTCTTCTACATGCTGGGCTGGGCGCACGTTGTTCACAGCGTCGTCGCCGTCCAAACGCTGAAGTGGCTCTCCTTCACGCTTTGCATCCTGGGGGCGATTGGCTTCAAGACCCGCTTCGTCCTGCCGCTGCTCGCGATCCTGTACCTGCCGCTGGCGGGCATCACGCGCTCCTACTTCTGGTTCAACCACTGCGGCGTCGTGCCGTTCTACTGCCTCGTCGTCCTGTGCTTCGCGCGCAGCGGCGACGGGTGGTCGGTGGACCGGCTGATTCGCGTCGCACGCGGCCTGCCCGTTCCCCGCCCGGACGTCGCCGTCGCCCACTACGGGTGGGCACGGCTCGCCGTCTGGCTTTGCGTCTGCCTTCCGTACATGTGCGCGGGAATGAGCAAGCTCCGCTACGGCACCCTCCACTGGTGGGACGCCAACAACATGCAGTACATCCTCTTCGCCGACGGCCTGCGCCCCGGCGGGGAGACACTCGCGATGCAGCTTCTCTGGCTTCCCGGCTGGTTCTTCGCGCTCATGGGCATCGGAACCATCCTCACGGAAATCGGTTTCATTACCATCCCGTTCTTCCGCCCGTCGAGGCTCATTCTCCCGCTCGCCATGTTCGGCATGCACCTGGGCATCTGGGCGGTCATGGGGATCAACTTCTATGACCTGCTGCTCATCCAGGCGATCTTCTACGACTGGTCGCCCGTGCGCCGATGGATCGGCAATCAACTGAACGCGAAGCGCGGGACGATTACCGTGCTGTTCGACGGCAACTGCCCGCTGTGCCAGCGGACGATCCGCACGCTCCGCCCGATGGACCTTCTCGGCCGGCTCAACGTCGTCGACTTCCGCACCGCCGACCTGGCGCAGCTCGCTTCGTCGCACGGCGTCACGCTCGATCCCGCCCGGCTCGACCGCGAAATGATCGTCATCAAAGGCGGCCACGCCTACGGCGGCGCCCGCGGGGCGCGCGTCATCGCCGGGGCCGTTCCGGCCCTTTGGATCGCGTGGCCGTTTCTCGCCATCCCCGGCCTGTCGCACATCGCGTCGGCCGTTTACCGCACGATCGCCCGCAACCGAATGAATCTACTGACGTGCGACGCGACGGGTACCGCGTGCGCCGTCCCGACGGCGGTGCCGACAGTCGTGCCGGATTCATCGCCCACGCGGCTCGCCTGGCTCTCGCCTCCCCGCGGCTTGGCGCCGGCCCTGGGCGTCGCCTTCATGTTCTGGTTCATGCTCGGCTGGTGGACCATCAGGATCGAGTGGTACCCGTTCACCGGCATGCAGATGTTCTCGAACTACGCCGCCGACGCCAACGGCAACCCGATCAGCGTCGTGTCGTATTACCGCGCCTACGTCACCTACGAAGACGGCACCACCGAAATCGCCAAATTCGAGAAAATGGGCGGCGGCATCGCCCGCTACCGCGCCGTGCTCGAAGCCCCGTTCCTCTACACCGCAACGCCCGAATACCGCGAAAGCGGCAAGAAGGCCTGCATCGACCTGATGACCCGCAGCGCCGCCTGGTGGAACGCCCACGCCGCCACCCCCGGCAGGCGTATCGTGCGGTTCGAAACCCACCACAAGAATTGGGACTTCAACACCCAGCGCCACGACACGACCAACTGGGGCACGACACTCGAGAAAGTCGCCGTGGACATCCCGGTGACAAACGAAACGCGCGTCGCAGCGGGGACGTGAGCCGGCCAAATAGAGATCGCCCAGGCGTGGATATGATCGCCCGCGCTGACAGAGCATTGGTTGGCGAGCAGGCCCTAACCCTCTCCCCGGCGTACCCGGCGAGGGGATCAGAGCTTATACGCGACGGACCTGCCCGCGCTGAAGTGGCGACG
>JBKJRK010000641.1:0-7633 GCA_046593135.1 Tepidisphaeraceae bacterium
GCCGGCGTCGAGATGTCGTACTCCCGCTCCAAAATAATGTCGTGACGCGACAGCGCCGCCTGGTTGAAACGCAACGCGTCTTCCAGCAGCTCGGCCGGCGTCACCTTCTCGATCACCCCCGAAACCCGCGCGTAAGACTGCTGCATACTTACGACTTGCTTGATGTGGTCGACGTTTAGCCGGAGAGATTCGAGCTCTCGAAGCACGTCCGACTGTTCGTGCGCGAGGTGCTCGGCCAGTTGGACGAAATACGCCGGGAGCTGCTTGCCCCGTTCGTCGCCGGTCAGGAATGCGGGCAGTTCGGTCGCATGCTCCTTGAGCATCGCCGCGGCACGGCCGAAATTCCCGACTTTCGAGGCCCGCAGCCGGTCGGCGGCCAAGGTAGCGGAGACGTTGACACTATTGAGCACGTTGCCGACGTTGTGCAGGACGCCGGTCGCAACGTCGGCCATCCCCGCGCTGCGCGAAGCATCCATCAAACGCCGGTGCAGCTCTTCACGCTCGGTTTCGGCCCGCTTGCGGTCGGTGATGTCGAGCAGCATGTTGATGCCGCCGACGATCTTGCCTTCGCCGTCGCGGAGCGGGGTCGGGAAGGGTGTGAACCAGATGCGCTTGCCGTCCGGGCGCTCGGCGATCGCTTCGGCGCCTCGCACGGCGCGGTCGTGCTTGAGGGCGACCGCCATCGGACATTCGTCGTGAGGGAGCGGCGTGCCGTCGGGCCGGAAAAGGCGCCAGCTCACGCACCAGTGGTCCGTGCCCAATTCCGGCACCCTTCCTGAGAATTCGACGGCGGCCGGGTTGAAGTGCGTCAAGCGGCCTTCGCCGTCGGTCGTGTAAATGGCGACGGGCAACGCGTCGATCATCTCGCGGAATCGACGCTCGCTGTCGAGCAGGGCCTGCTCGGCGCGCTTGCGCTCCAGAACGCGACCGAGCTGCTGTCCGACGCTTCGGATGATCTGCAGGAAGTTCTGATCTTCCGCAGCCTCCTCCTCGCGGAAAAACTCCAGCACCGCCACGCACTGGCCCGCAACCTTGATAGGGAACGCAAAGGCGCCCTTGACGCCGAGGTCAGGGCACATCGCGGCGCGGGTAAAATTTCCGTCGTGCCGCACGTCGACGATCCACGCCGGCTCTCCCGTCGCCAAGACGCGTCCCGGAAGACCCACCCCCGACCGGAACGTGCTTTTTTCCGTAACCGCCCGGAACGCCGGATACGACCTTCCGTTGCCCTCGTGCCATATTCCTGTGGAAACGAGCTCTTTGCCGAGGCCTTCGCGTACCACGTAAGCATGCCCCAGCGTCCATTCGGTCGAATCGCATACGAGCTCCAGGCACTGCCGCATCGCCGTTTCAAACGACTGTGTTTCGGCGGCCATCGTGGTCGCGCGGTGCAGGAGCCGGGCTTCCAGTTCCTTTGCGATCAGCGCCTTCTCGGCGCGCTGGCGTTGAAGGATGTCACGCTGTAGCTGCGCATTGGCGTCGCTCAGCTCCGCGGTGCGCGCGGCGACGCGCTGTTCTAACTCCGCGTTGGCATTCTGGAGTGCCTGGTTGGCATGGTAGAGCTCCAGGCTCTTGCCCTCCAAGAGCACCTCCGCCTGCCGTCGGGCGTTTCGCTCGCGTTCCAGGCGACGGGTTAACAGTTCAACCTCGTTCATCGCCTTCCTTCCCGGCGAGGCGAGTCAAAATGAACCGGACTGAATTGACATTGCCTTCCTGCAGCACGTGACGTTCAATCGTCATGGGCTGGCGGAAATGCTCCCCGCAGCCTTCAATCAACCCCTCGGCCAAGTCGGCAAAGGGGCGGCTGGAGGTGTAGATCATCTCCAACTGTCGCGGACCGAGCGTGCGGCACTCAAACCGCGGCAACTCGGCATCCGGGTAGAGCTTGCGGACCTCCACGTGAATATGCCCGTCGATCCTGCCCAGGAATTCAAACGCCGAATCAACTCCCTTGAAAAATCCGGGGAAGCCCGCGTGGAAGCGTACGAACAGGTGCTTGCCGAAGGCTTTGACGAGCGCAGGCGGCGGCTGGGTGGTGGCTGCGCTGAGGGCGCCGACGAGGCGGAGCAGCTCGTGGTGGTCGTACGTGCCTACCGAGGTGTACGCCCCGCCGGTTGAGAGCGATGACGCCTCGATAATCCCGTCGGCCGTTTCCGGGCCGAAAGTCCCTTCGACCATTTCCAGAAACTCGGTGAAGACGATCCCTTTCATTCGCACGTCCTTGGCCCGATGCGGCTGAGTTCAAGCTCTCATAGCGCCCGGGCTTGTAACTGGTGAAAAGTCCCTACTCGAATCGGTATGCCCGATTGGATTGCTTAGAAGTCCACAGGATTTTGCAGCTATCCTATAACACCCTTGAAAATCCCAGTTTGGTGAGGTGCGTAGCACACGTTTCGGGACTGTCGGAAACCACTATCGGTTCCGTCGACGCCCGATAATTACCGAAACGGCGGAAACGGAGTAAAGGCCCCGTTGGCGTGACCCGATATGTTTCGGTAGTCCGCCCCTTTTCCCGACGACAACAACGTCGGGTGCTATTGTGATGATGCAGACGACAAAAAACCGACGCGTCCTGGTCATCGACGATAATCCGGCGATTCATGATGACGTGCGTCGCATCCTAATCCCGTCAAAAACCTCACCGGAACTTGACGAAGCCGAAGCCAGGCTGTTCGGCACCCCCGCCCCCACCGCCGAGAGCGACGCGCTCGTCTACACCGTTGATTCGGCCTTGCAGGGTGAGGAAGGGTACCGGAAGGTCCGCGACGGGCTGGCCCGCGGCGAACAGTACGCCGCGGCGTTTGTCGACATGCGCATGCCGCCCGGATGGGACGGCGTGGAAACCATCGAGCGAATCTGGCAGCTCGACCCTTCGCTCCAGATCGTCATCTGCACCGCATACTCCGACGCCTCCTGGACTGAGATCGTCAAGCGGCTCGGCACCACCGACCGCCTGCTGATCCTCAAGAAGCCGTTCGACACGATGGAAGTGTCGCAGTTGGCCTGCTCGCTCACCGAGAAATGGCACCTGGCCAAGCACGCGGCGATGAAGGTCAGCGAGATGGAGGAGATCATCCGCACTCGGACCGTAGCGCTGCAGGAGATGAACGCCAAACTTCAGCACGACGCCCGCCACGACGCCTTGACCGGCTTGCCCAATCGCTCGTTCATGTCCGAACGCGTACAACTTTGCCTCCAGCGCGCCAAGCGGGATCCGGCTTTGCATTTCGCGATGCTGTTTCTCGACCTGGACCGCTTCAAGCTCATTAATGACAGCCTCGGCCACAACGTCGGCGACAAACTGCTCCAGGTCGTCGCCGAACGACTGGCCCGGACGGTGCGCGATACGGATGCGGTCGCCCGGGAAGGCTCGGAAAACACTCTCGCACGTCTCGGCGGCGACGAGTTTACGGTCCTGCTGGAAAACCTGCGTGACACTTCCGACGCGGCCCGCGTGGCGCAACGCATCGAAGACGAACTCAGCAAGCCGAGCCAGGTCGACGGGCACGAAATTGTTACGACGGTGAGCATCGGCATCGCCCCCGGGCATTCCAACTATGTCCGCGCGGAAGACCTCCTCCGCGACGCCGACGCCGCCATGTACCGGGCGAAAACGTCCGGCAAGGCGCGTTACGCCATCTTCGACGAAACCCTGCACGAAGCCGCGGTCGGGCGATTAACGCTCGAGAACGACCTCCGCAACGCGCTGGCGCGCGGCGAGCTGCTTCTGCATTACCAGCCGATCATCGCGTTGGAATCAGGGACGACCATTGGATTCGAGGCGCTGCTGCGGTGGCAGCACCCCCAGCGCGGGCTTATTCCGCCCGCCCAATTCATCCCGATTGCGGAAGACATTGGCGTGATCGTCCCCATCGGAAAGTGGGTGATCGCGGAGGCGTGCCGGCAGCTTCGGGCGTGGCAGACGACGTATACGCAGTTACCCCTGTCCGTCAGCGTCAACGTTTCGCGCAAGCAGTTGGTCGAACCCACGCTCGTGCCGTGCGTCCGCGAAGCGCTGCAAATGACAGGAATCTCGCCGTCAAACCTCAAGCTGGAGATCACCCAGAGCGTGATCATGGAAGACACGGAGCGCAACTGCGCCGTCCTCCAACAGATCCGCGACCTCGGCGTTCACCTGGACATGGACGACTTCGGGACCGGCTACTCTTCGCTGAGCTGCCTCAACCGCTTCCCGCTCGACGGGTTGAAGATTGATCGGGCGTTCGTGCACTCGATCGCCGCCCGCCGGTCGGACATGGCCGTCATTCACGCGATCCTCGTGCTGGCGCGGAACCTCGGCATGCGCGTGGTCGCCGAGGGCGTCGAGAATCTGGACCAGGTTGCGCTTCTGCTGGGGCTCGATTGCGAACAAGCGCAAGGGTTTCTGTTTTCGCGCCCGCTCACCGCCGTCGACGCTGGAGCCTTTCTTGCGAACCAGCTCAATACTGATAAAGAATCCGGCATCGCGCGAGTCGCTTGACGAAGCGGACGAGCAATGTGAAATCGGGCGCCAATGGAGTGCCGGCCGGTTTCCGTCAGGCGAGCCCGCACCGCTTTCGGACCGCCCATTCTGCCCCGAAGCAGGCGACTACGAATACGAAGAGGAGCGGGCTGTTCCAAATCGGAACTTCTGAAAAATGCGACTCGTCTTCTCCGGTGGCGGCTAGAAGCCCGGGCAGTTCGTTCATGCGGTCGATGGGGAGGAACTCGCCGCCGGAGGCTTGCGCGACGCGGCGCAACAACCCTTCGTCGCCGGAGACGTCGGCCATCTCCGGCCCGGCCCCCGCGACAACGTGGATCGCCATTTCGAGTTGGGCCGCGGCAGGGTTGTCGTCCGCGGGATTGAACAGCCGGACGACATAGTCGCCTTCATCCAAGCCCGCCACCGTCGCTACGTAGCGTCCGCCGCCCGTTTGGCCTTCCTTCACTAAAGCGGGCGATTGCACGACCGCCCCGTCACGCCAGACCTCGACGCGATAACCGTCTCCGCCCCCCTGTAGAATTCGCGTGCGGATCGTGAGCGGATCGTGCGGCGCGGGCGCGACCTTGTCGACGTCAAGCGCGACCAGATCCCCTTGCACGGCGTACGGCGCGCCCGCGGCGTAGCGCATCAGTTGCAGCCAAAACCGGCGAAAGTCACGCCCCCCCACCTTAAACCGCCACCGCCAAGTCTCATTCACCCCGAGAAACAACACCCGCCCGTTGCCGGGGAAACTTTCGGTCAGGACCGGCATGCGTGAATCGGCTTCCACCAACAGCGCGCGGGTATTGAGCCGGGCATTTAGCTCGGCCAACGGCATGAAGCGAAAAGCGCCGCCGAGCGATTGCCAGTGGCCGAGCGTCCCCGCGCCGGGGCCGAGCCGGAACGCGTCGGACAGTTCCGAACCGATGTCCGGCGCAGGGCTAAAGCGAAATGCCGGTTCCTCGCCCGGCCAGGTTCGCCAGTTGGGCGTGAACTTCTTGACGTCGTACGGTAGCAGTGCCGAAGGAACAATGGTCGCGGGCGTATACGTCGCTGGCAGGTAATCCGGACCGGCCAAAAGAAACAGGCTCCCCCCGCGCTCGCGCACGAAGCGGTTAACCGCGTCCCACTGCACGTCGTCGAGCGCGCCTGCCGGAACGTCGCTGAGCACGATTACATCCTGTTGAAGGATTTGCTCCGGCGTCATGTCCAGTCGCGGGGTGACGGCGTCGAGAATGCCGGACTCGGGCTTCACCCACGCCGTCTGCGTCAACGCTTCACGAAGAAACTGAAAGTCCCAGCCCGGCGTTCCCGCGTAAGCGGCGACCTTCATCCGCTCGGGCAACACTTTGATCCAACGCTCCATCACATTATTTTCCGCCGTGATCTCGCCCGGCGCCGGCGGTATGCTCACGACCACCTTCTGCGGCCCGCCCTGCTTCAATTGAAGGGAAAATGCGACCGGTGTCGGCGTGCCGTCGGGTTTCAACTCGACGCGCTGTGACTGTGCCAGGTCCCCGACCCGAAGCTGCACCTCCGTGGCGCCCGCGGGCATGCCGGCCGCAGTGATCGCGGCCCGGACCACGAGCGTTTCGCCGACAAACGCGCTGTCGGGGACCGATAAGCTGGGGTCGAACGCCAAATCGCGGCCGCGCTCCGCCGGCGCGACCCCGATCGTGAAGACGGGCACCCCCGCCGGAATCATCCCCGAAACAATCGCCGCCTCGCCGCCAATGTGTCGGCCGTCGCTGAAAACAACGACCGCGCGAACCGGACGACCCCCGGTGCCCGCAAGAGCGGCGGCGGGGGCGCCGGCAATGTTGCTGGCGCGACCGTTCGGCGCTCCAAGGAACCGAGGCGGTGAACTGTTCAACGGAATCGGTTCAACCGTGTCAGAAAACGTGTAGCCGGCGACCGGCATGTTGGGACTGATCTGCGAAATTAGCCCCGTCTTCGGGCGGAGTAGCGCCTGCTCGACCAGCGACCAGCGCGACAGGCGGGCGAGTTCGTCGCAGGCCGACTTTACGCCGGCGTTTGAAGCGTACAACTGGCGGTCGACGTCACCTTGGGCGGCGGTCAATGCAATCAAGACGGCGTCGATGCGGGCGCGGGCGTCGGCGGCCCAGGAATGAGGCGCCGCGTCGGGCACGTCCTTTATCGCCGCCAAACGGGCACGCAACTCCCCGGCCGCGGGGACGGATTCGGACCGGGCCGAGAGCGCCACCGCGGCTTCGGCGAACGCGGTCCGGGCGGCGGAAAGTCGGGCACGGGCGCCCTCGACGCCCCGCCCGAATGCCTCGGCGGTTTCGGCGTCGTTTCCGGCCGACGCCACGTCCGCCACCCGATCCCTCAGCCGTTCCAGCTCGAGCACGACGCCCGCCATCGCCGCAGCCCGAATGCCCTTCGGCAGGTGCCCGAACGCGTCGGCCAACGCGACGAGTTGTGCCGGCGAGCGTGTCGAGTCGCTCACCGCCATGCTCCTGGACCGATCGACCAGCAAGAGCACCGCCCCGCGCTCGTCCGCCCGCCGCAACCGCCTCACCGCGGGCTGAAGCAGGGCGGCGGTCAGCACGAGCAACGCCGTGACGCGCAACCCCGGCAGCACCCACCGCCACGGCCGACGAACTCGCCGAACCTGCGACGGGTAAAGCCAAACCACCGCCAACGCGATCAAGACGGCCAACGCGACGACGAGCGGCAGCGAATGAAGGGAATGCCAGACGATCTGGGCGGGCATCAGATGACGATCTTACGGGAAGCGGCGATGGGACGAAAACGAGCCGCCGAGTTCGCGCACGGCTGACCGCCACCCGATGACGAAACCTTTGCTCGTAGTTCGACATTATCGCGCCTTGTCGGCGACCCGGCTGTAGTGTGTGCGGAATAGTTTGATCATTCGGATCCGATTGATCGCCTTCCATTCTTCCGCGTTGCCGCCCGAGGATTCGAGCCTGCGACGTTCGGCGCGTGCGCGGGCAACGTCGTCCATCGTGATCGGCAGGTCGGACAGCTCGGCAAGCAGGGCGTCCCGCCGGGCCGGGTCGTCGACGCGCAGAATCGCCGCGTAGGACGCCTTTAAGGTTTCGCGGCTCTCGATCCATGCGGCTGTCCAAACGGGCCGTGTGTCGGAGAACAGGATTTCAAAATCGGCACGCTGGTTGAATCCCTGCG
>JBKJRK010000369.1:0-4831 GCA_046593135.1 Tepidisphaeraceae bacterium
CTCATCGTCGCGCAGCGGCGTCACCTTCCGACAGAAGTGTTTCGCGGATACGGGCTGCCGGAGAGCGTGCCGGGCGTCAACGGCGCGACCGAACATCGAGCGCCCAACGCCGAAATCCGCCGCGCCGAGTCAACGGCTGCGGGGCAAGTCTTGTGAAACGGTTGCGATCTTGATCGACACGTGGGGCAGGCATTCCTGCCAGCCTCGCGGCGGAGCCGCGAACCTTCGATGACCCCCTCGTCTTCCACAACCCCGCGTGACGCCTCGACCGGCAACACCGACGAGGACTTCCGCACCAAATACGTCAAGACAAACTTCATCACGCGCCGCCTGCTCGCCGGGTTTTTCAACGGCGTCGGCGAGTTGCTCCGCGAGCCGGTACTCGGCGACGTCCGCAGCGCGATAGAAGTCGGCTGCGGCGAAGGGTTCAGCACGCAAAAGCTTCGCGAGCAGCTTCCGCGCGAGTGCTCCCTCCGCGCCAGCGACGTCGAGCAACGCCTTGTCGATGAGGCGCGCCGAAACAATCCTGGCATCGCCATTGAGCGGGAGTCGATTTACGAGTTGCCCCACGCCGACCGGTCGTTCGACATCGTGTTCGTGATGGAAGTTCTGGAACACCTTGATGATCCCGCTCGGGCGCTGGCGGAAGTATGCCGAATCTCAAAGCGGTGGGTGCTCGCATCCGTTCCGCGTGAGCCGATCTGGCGGGCGATGAACTTCGCGCGGTTGAAGTACATCCCGTCTCTCGGCAACACGCCGGGCCATCTGAACCACTGGTCGGCAGGCGCGTTTCGGAATTTCGTCAACCAGAAAGCCAAAGTCCGCGCGCGACGGACGCCGGTGCCGTGGACGATGGTGCTAGCGGAGATTCGATCGGATTTCCCGAGTCCTTCTCCCTCTCCCGGTACGCCGGGAGAGGGTAGGGGTGAGGGTCTTGTGGTTGATGAAACGAGCTAAGACCCTCACCCTAACCCTCTCCCGGCTTACCGGAAGAGGGAATAAGGATGATGCTTCGCCATGACTTCAGCAAACCCTACCCTCGAAAAAGTCGTCGTCATCCTTTCCACCGGCCGGACGGGCACGAAAGCGCTGGCGCACTTTTTTGACGAGAGCTACGACAGCGTCACGGCCCTTCACGAGCCGCGGCCGAGCCGGCACCTGCGGCTGTTGTCGAACCGCGCGATGGCAAGAGGCATGACCACCGCCGCTGCCGTGCGGGCGCTCACGAAGGCGCGGACGAAGCTGCTCGCGTCGCTCACAATGCCCGTCTACATCGAATCGAACTGGTACATCTACGCGTTCCTCGACGCGCTGCGTCCGGTGTTCGGCGAGAAGACGCAAGTGTTGCACGTCGTGCGCGACCCGCGAACGTACGTGCCGTCGATGTTGAACTACGGAACCTACAACGGCCTGAAAGCCGTCGCGACGAAGCTTCTGCCGTACTGGTACATCCGCCCCGAGCAGATGGACAAGAACGCCCCAAAGCAGTGGGCGGAGATGTCTAAGCCGGAGCGGCTGGCCTGGCATTGGCATGTCGCCAACCGCGAGATCGACCGCGGCGCACAACTCTTCGGCGGCGATTACCTTTTCATGCGATACGAAGACCTCTTCGCGCCCGACGGCTCCGGACTCGCGCGTCTCCTGCCGTGGATCGGTTTGCCGGAGAACCCGACGCTGCTGGAGAAAATCCGCGGCGAACGCGTGAACGCCAGCACCGGCCGGGGCAATTCGGCGTGGGCCAAGATCGCGCCGAAAGAACAAAAGGCCGTCCTCGACCTCTGCGGCGAA
Organism: Tepidisphaeraceae bacterium; assembly: GCA_046593135.1. Lineage (GTDB taxonomy): Bacteria > Planctomycetota > Phycisphaerae > Tepidisphaerales > Tepidisphaeraceae > JBKJRK01. Next base: position 1,789 of record JBKJRK010000369.1, read on the forward strand.
CAGATGCGGCGGTATGGTTATTCGATTGATTAAGGCCTAACACAAATATGAACCAAGACGCCAAGATCGCCAAGAAGATAGCCAAGAGAACAAGAAGACATCCCTGTGTAATTCTTGGCGTTTAATCTTGGCGATCTTGGCGTCTTGGCGTTCATATTCTCTTTCACTCATTAGGGAAGAGAATCAAAGCGCGACGCATCCCTAATGGACGTAACACCTGCGACAACCGAGCCTCTGCCGATTGCGTCCGCCGACGGCGATGTCGTTGACGGCGGTCCTGTTTCACCACGGCGGCGGTCGCGCTTCTGGCTCCGCATCGTCATTGCGATCGTCGTGCTCGCGGCTCTCGGCGTCGCGGGGCGGCGGTATTACGGGGAACTTTCGCTCATCAAATCCGCCAGCCCGGGAGTGATCGCGGCGATCGCGGCGTTGTACGTCGTGGGGCGGTGGCCGCCGGCAATTCTCATGCGGGCGGCGCTCGCGGCGCTGGGGCATCGCATCGGGCGGGCCGAGACGTTTTTCGTGCTGATGGCCCAGTACTACGTAAACACGCTGATCCCGCGGGCGGGCATCGGCGCGGTGGCGGGGTATTTCAAGTTCCGCCGGGGCGTGCCGGTGGCGGACCTCGGCGCGGCACAACTGCTGCCGCTGACTCTCGTGCAGTACGCGTGCGTCGGCGTTGCGGCGCTGGCTTGTCAGGCAGGGCTCGCGGCGGCGGGCGTCGCAAAATTTGAACCGATCCTTGCGGCGGTTTTCACGGCGTTGGCCGTGGTCAGCTTTGTGCCGCTGCTTGTTCCGCTACCGGCGCCGGGGCTTTCGCCGGATAAAAACAAGAACGGCGGATTCATCGGGCGATTTCTCGGCCGCTTGTCTGACGCCTGTCGCCGGCTCGGGAAAAATTGGCGGCTGCTCGGGTGGGCGTTCGTCGGACAGGCGGTCGTGCTGCTCGTTCGCGCGGCCCGGGTGCAGTTGTCATTTTACGCGATCGGTCATCCCGTTAATTACTGGACGGCGTTCGTCGCGTCGGCGGCGGCGGACGTGATGTTCCTGGTGAGCATTACGCCCGGCGCGCTGGGCTTTCGCGAAGGCGGAATCGTGTACGCGGCACGCGTGATGGGAACGACCGGCGACGTCGCGCTGGCCGCCGCGGTGCTCGACCGCATCGTCGTCACCGGATGCAACCTCGTCCTCGGCCAGATCGGCATCTGGCGCTACCTCGGCCGCTCGACGGCGGGCGTGGTGGTCGGGGCGGCGGGCTCGAGCCGGTAGAGCACGAACGGCGGCAAGGGCCGACCCTTGCGGTCGGAAGGACGTTCGACTGTCGCGACGGCCTGGCCCGTGCGCATGCCAAGCTTTTCGATCAGCGCGGGCAGGTGCTGCTGAGGCGCCTTGTCGGGCAACACCACGTACAAAGCGGGCGCGTCCTTCAGATGAGCAAAGAATGTATCCGTCTGCTGGGTCGTTGGCGGCCATCGGTACGACCACGGCGATCCCTCCACCCGCCGGCGGCTGAAGTAGCTCATCTCGCGGTGGTCGGTGGCGAAGACGATGTCTTGCTCGCCGACTTCGCGCGCAACCGCGCGCGCCATCTCGACGACGGGCGCGGTTTCCCGATCCTCGGTTCCCTTGCTTCCGGTTCCGACGCGACGTTGCTCGATCAGAAAGTTGACGTCGTAACCCACGTTCGGCGCGACGAAAAGTGCGACCAGGCCGACGAACATGACGCGCGCCGCTGCGGGCGGCAGCCAAGGGCGCGACGCGAGCCAATTCAGCCCAAGCCACATCCCGTACACCAGCAACGGCAGAATCGGGAGTATGTAGCGTTCGCGCGGGAGCCAGGCCATGCACTGGAAAAACGTCGCTCCGACCCAAGCGCCCCACAGCACCCGCCGGCGGACGAGTGCCAGCCCCGCCGCGATGACCGCGAGGGAAACGACGGTATCAACGCCGGGCGCGAGCTCGGTGCCGATAATCGCTTCGGGGAGAATTTCTTCGACGAAGCCGGGCGCGGTGACGGTGGCGATGTTGTTGAGAAAATACGATCGCTGCGTGGTGAGAAGGTCTTTGAGCCGCTGCTCGCGGACGACGGGCTGCTCGGCGTTAGTCCGCCGCGGGTCCACGAGACGGAAGCCCAGGAAACAGCCGAGCGTGACCAGCCCGATGAGAACGTGCCGCCAGCGGTTCGGGCCGCGGAGCAGGTGCCACGCACAGGCGAGGCCGACGGCGCCGACGAACGTGATGGTCGTCGGGCGAAACGTGACCATCAGAAACGTCGCGGCGGCAATCATCGGCCAGCCGAGCCAGTCTTGTCGTACCCCGCGTTTTCCGGGAGGTTCGTACTGCAGCGTCCGAGCGAAATTGGAGTCTGGTTCGGAACGATTTGAACGGGTGTTTGTAGGTTCGGCCTTGACGTGGGTTTCGTGCGCGGTGCCAACAAGCCGTTCGTACCCGAGCAGGTAAACGAGCATCGCCACGAGAAATGGCGTGTCCGTGACGACTTGAAAGCCGTAGCGGAGACACGTTTCACACAGCGCCATCCCCGTCGTGACGAGCACCGCCGTCGGGCGCCCGGCGTGGCGGAGCATCAAACGGTAGGTCAGCGCGAGGGACGTCAGACTGCAAAGCAGAATGAACAGCAGGATCGGGACGTAATGATCCTGTCCGAACAGGCGGTCGCTGGCCGCGATGATCAGCGGCAGCCCGGGCTCAAACCAGGTGTGCTTGACGCCTTGGTAAACAAACCCCGCTCCCTCGGCGAGGTTGCGCCCGAGCGACATGTACAGCGAACTGTCCGGCGACACCCGCCACCGCCCGGTGAACGCCGCCGCATACAGTGACAGGATTGCAACGAAGACCCACCGCCGGTTGCGGTCAGCCCAGGCGAGCAGGCGGGTGCCGATCGGGAAACCTGTGTGGTTCGTAACATCTCCGCCGTGCGTCCGTTGCTCCGCCACAAGGTCCATGCCGCTCCCTCAGATCGTGTCTTGGCCGCCTCAACGCGCGACACGTTGGACCACGGCTATTGTGGTCGATAAGATGATCG
>JBKJRK010000506.1:0-3046 GCA_046593135.1 Tepidisphaeraceae bacterium
GGTTTGCCGGCGGCGAAATCCTTGTCGAGCCCGACCATCGCCAGCCCTTCGGCAAACGACGCGGCTTTGATCTGCTTCTTCTCCTCCGTCTTGGCGGGGGCGGCCGGGGGCGGAGTGATCTTCAGCTCGGCGCCGTTGGCCGATTCCGTCGCGCCCATCTCCTGCGCGGTCTTGTCCAGCTCCGCGAAGATTTCTTTCAGCTTGTCCTTCTTCACCGGCGTGCCGTGCTTGCCCATCCCTTTTTCGGATTCGGCCCCCCAGCCCTTCACCGTCCGCGCGACGATCGCCAATGGGCGGTGGCCGTTCTGGATGACGTGCAGTTCGCTCAAGGCGTCGGCGATTTGCTTCGGCGAGTGGCCGTCGATAATGCGGGCGATGAAGCCGAAGGCCTCGGCCTTTTTGGCGAGCGTTTCGGCCGACTGCTGCGGCGAAACCCAATCGCTCTGGGCCAACTCGTTGCAGTTGAAGATCGGAACGACGTGGGTGAGGGCGTGGTCGGCGATAAAATCCATCGCCTCCCAGATCTGGCCTTCGCGCGATTCGCCGTCGCCGATGACGCAGTAAATGTTGCGGTCGAGCTTGTCCTGATGCGCCGCCGCCCCGAGCCCCGCGGCGACGGAAAGCCCCTGGCCGAGCGACCCCGTGGCGGCGTCGAAAAACGGGAAGCCGAGTTGGGGGTTGGGATGGCCGTCGATCGGGCTTTCGATGGCGCGGAGGCTCAAAGCGTCGTCGCGCGTCATCGGCCGGGCCGCGTCGCGGCCCTTGCCGAGGGGGATGATGACCCCGCCGAGGTCTGCGTACGCCGCATAAACGATCGGTACGGCGTGGCCCTCGCTGAGCACCAGCCGGTCGGACGTCGGGCTCCACGGGTCCTTCGGGTCCCAGCGCATCTGGTGGTACATCAGGACGGTCGTCAAATGCGCCAGCGAGAGGGCCGTCGAAGGATGCCCGCTCCCCGCGGCGGTGGTCATCTCTACAGACAGTTTGCCGATCTCAACAGCCTTGCGATGCACGGCGAGTTCGAAGCTCATCAGCACAACTCCCAACCGCCGGGAATAAGCCGACGGGTCAACGGATTTCCGGATTCAGCCAGCACCGCACAATACCGGAGCGAAATGCGCGTCGCAATTGACGAAAGACGGTGGGAACCACGAAGGGCACGAAGCGGTGCGCGACGGGGTTCACGTTTCGCAGGATTGGCGATCTATTTCTGGATTTTCAGGCAAAACGCCTGATTGCTCGTGGTATGGGAAGGGTGCGCACACCAGATGTTCTTGAAAATCTCTTGCTTTTTAGCACGAACGAGCTACGCACGTTGCACGGAAACCGCTTCGTACCTTCGTGGCTTCGTGGTTCACCTGTTGCATTAACCCAGGACCCGCACGTCCGAATTGCCGACCCCTAAATGAGTTGAAAACACTTAGCACCGGAAGTAGTGTTTCGCGTTGGCACCTCATGTCGCTTTCACGACAGGCGCAGTCGGGCACTCGAACGGGGTGAAAGGGTCCTATGGTCGTCGAAGAATTGAAGGCGATTCAGGATCGCGAGGGGTATGTTTCCGACAAGGCCCTGCACGAACTTTCCGGTCGCATCAACGTTCCCGTCTACGAACTCCACGGCGTCGCCAGTTTTTATCCGCACTTCCGACTCAAGCCGCCGCCGAAGGCTGTGGTACACATTTGCCAGGACGTCGCGTGTCATCTACGCGGGTGCCAGTCGCTGAAGGCGAAGATCGAGCAACTCGCGGCGAATTACCAGGACATTGAAGTAAAGGGCGTGAGTTGCCTCGGGCAGTGCGACCGGGCCCCGGCGGTGTTGATCGGCGGCGGAGGAGAGCACGGGCCGCACGAGTCGCCGTACCGGGGGCTGGACGGGGACGAGATTCTGGCGCTGGCGAAGGTCGCGATGGAGGGGCGGCAGCCGGACCGTCAGCACATTCCAAACCTCAAGGGGCCGTTCAAGTGCGACCCGTATGAGAATGAATCCGAGCGGTACGGCGCGCTGAAGAAGCTCGTCGAAAGCGGCGACTACGAGGGCGTGCTGAAGGCCTTGGCCGGCGGCAACTTACGCGGGATGGGCGGGGCGCTGTTCCCGACGGCGCGGAAGTGGGAAACGGTTCGCAAAGAAAAAAGCCCCGAGAAATACATCATCTGTAACGCCGACGAGTGCGAAGTCGGCACGATCAAAGACCGTGAACTGATGAAAAACCTGCCGTACCTGCTCGTCGAGGCGATGGCGATCGCCGGGCTCGTTTGCGGGGCGGAGAAGGGGTACATCTATTGCCGCCACGAGTACCACGACCAGATCGCAACGCTCAAACGGGAAATCGAGCGGGCGACCGAGGCGGGAGCGATTGGTAGCAACGTCCTCGGCTCGGGCAAGAGGTTTCACCTCGAAGTGTTTGTCAGCCCCGGCGGCTACGTGCAGGGCGAAGAAACCGCATTGATGGAAGCCATCGAAGGCAAGCGCGGCCAGCCGCGGAACAAAATCGTCGACGTCGGGTTGTTCCGCGCGGCGCCGGTCTTCAACGGGCTGTGGGGCAAGCCGACGGTCGTCAACAACGTCGAAACGCTCAGCTACGTCCCCGTCATCCTGATGAAAGGCGCCGACTGGTGGAAAGCCCAGGGCAAGAACGGCTGCGAAGGGCTGAAGTGGATCGGCGTCAGCGGCGACGTCAACTCGCCCGGCGTCTTTGAAGTGCCGATGGGCACCACCTACCGCGAGGCCATCTATGGCTTAGCCGGTGGCATTAAAGGTGGAAAACAACTCAAAGCCTTCTGCCCCTCCGGACCCCTCGCCGGCATCCTCCCCGCATCGATGGTCGATCTGGCGCTGGATCCCAAATCGTCGGTCCAAAACGTGACGACACTCGGCTCGGGCGCGATTGTCGCGATTGCGGAACCGACGTGCGTCGTCGACCTCGCGCTGAACCTCACCCGGTTTTATCGCAACGAATCCTGCGGCAAGTGCGTGCCCTGCCGCACGAGAAGTCAGAAGAACGTCGACATCATCTACGGCGACACCCAGGGAAGCTACGAGGCGAGCG
>JBKJRK010000513.1:0-7351 GCA_046593135.1 Tepidisphaeraceae bacterium
CCGTCCACGGACGGGGCTTTACTGACTCCTGACCCCCGACCCCTGACTCCTGCCTCTTCAACACCTCCGTCACCGCATCCGCCACACGATCCGGCAGCGGGGCGTGACTCTGCGGCCGGTGCTCGATTTCGATCGGATACGCCCGGCCTTCGGCTCGGACGATCGGGCAGTCGCCGAGGAACCGGGCAGCGGGCTCGGCTTCGAGCGTGGCGGACATGATGACCAGCATCAGGTCTTCGCGGACGGTTTGCTGAACCTCGCGGAGCAAGGCGACCGTGACGTCGGTGTGCAGACTGCGCTCGTGAAACTCGTCCAGCACGACGACGCCGACGCCTTCAAGAAACGGGTCGGAAAGAAGCTGGCGGGTGAGGATGCCCTCGGTCAAGACGCGAATGCGCGTGTGCGGGCCGAGTTTTTTGTCGAAGCGGACGTGATAGCCGACTTCGCGCCCCAGTTCCCACCCGTTCTCCGCCGCGATTCGCTCGGCGGAAGCCCGCGCCGCCACCCGCCGGGGCTGGAGCATCACGACGTTCGGATGCCCCGCCGAAAGCAATCCCGCCCGCAAAATCGCCGGCGGCACGCGCGTCGTCTTCCCCGCGCCCGGCGGCGCCACCAGCACCAACGACCGGCCCTCCCGCAGCCGGGCGACGACTTCCGGCAAAAAGCGATCGATGGGGAGGGGAGTCATGGGGGAAGAAGACAACAGACAGAATACAGAAGCAGACCGTTAAGAACCCGCTTCTCCCGCCTACTGTCTACTGTATTCTGTCTACTGTATTCTCAATCCCCGTATTCTCAATCCTTTGAGAGTGATATTCAGGAGTCTTGGTGCAAGAGTCGATGGGGCAACAACAGCAAGTGGCCGCGGTTTCGAGAACGTTGTCGGACCCGCCGCGAAAGGTGACGGCGACGGTGCGCCGGCGCGCCTGGACGGAGCCGCGCGTGCGCGGGTGGTGGGCCATGGCGCTGGGCATCCTCCTGCTCATCCTGTACCTCGTAGTCACGCACGCGACGGCGTGGTGGGCCGAGCGCCGGCTGCTCACCAACGGCGTGGCGGTGCAGGCGACCATCGTGCGGGCCCAGAACGATCTGAACGACATCACGGTTCCCGACAAGAACATGCCGTCGGATTCCGAATGCACGCTCGAATTCGTCCTGGACGGCAAGAGCTACACGGTCAGGGGCCAACTGGTCGAGCACATGGAGAACGCCCCGCACATTACGACCGGCCCGGCCCATCCGGTCATGCTCCAGGTGGACCCCGACAACCCCGAGGAACGGTGGACCGACCGCACGACGACGCCGCCGTTTTTCTCGCGGCGATTGATCGGCGTGGCGATCGCGTCGCCGGTAATGGCGGTGTTGGCGCTCGTCGCGGTATTCAAGCGGCGGGGAGTTTTGAGCGTTTGGCGGGACGGTCGGGCGGCGGAGGGGCTGGTCGTCGACACGCGGCAGACGCCGGTCGCGCCGACCGCGCAGGTCGTGCGCTGCACCCCCGCCGATTCCGGCGACAAGCGCGTGTTCACCGTCTACCTGCCCGCGGGCGCGGCGAAGGTTGCGGCCGGCGACGTCGTCTCCGTCGTCCGCCCGGCTAGTAAGCCCGAGCCCGCATACGCCGCGGCGTGGTTTGATCGCGCCGCGGCCTCGTGAGCCGTCATTGCTCGGTCCGTGAAGATGAAAAACATCATCTCGACATGCCGATTTCACACGATTCTGTGTCTGTTGCTCGGCGGATGCGCCAGTGAGTCCACCCCGCCGCAGGAGAATGCGATGCCCCAACCACTCGACGGCCGGCCAGTCGGCCAGCGATACACCGGCATCCTCCGCGGCGGCAACGTAGCCGTTGGGGCAGAGACGACGGGGTGGGTCCTCGAACAGGAAGGCAACGTCCGCCTCGACGTGAATGTTTCGAAAGTGCGAGACGACGCCGCCAAGCTCGACGGCCGGCGCGTCGTGATTGACGGCACTGTCGTCACGGCAAACTGGACCGAGCGCGGAAAAAAGAGGCTGCTGATGGCCGATCGCATCGCGCCGGTGGACGACGGGAAATGAGTCGCCCATGCCGGACGTTGAACCCCTCGACATTGAAAACGCGGACGCGCTGGTCGCCTACCTCCGCGACACGGGCCGCATCGGCCCGCGCGAGACGCCGGGCGTGCGCGTGCTGGCCGGCGGCGTTTCCAACAAGACGGTGCTGGTCGAGTGTGAAGCGGGCGAGGCGTGGGTGCTGAAGCAGGCGCTGCCAAAGCTCCGCGTGGCGGCCGACTGGTTCAGCGACCCCGCCCGTGTCCGCCGGGAGGCCGCCGGGCTGCGCTGGCTGCCGCGGTTCGCGCCGGCGGGGAGTATTACTCCGCTGGTGTTCGAAGACCCCGAAAAATTTCTGCTGGCAATGGTCGCGGTGCCGAAGCCGCATGAGAACTGGAAAACGGTGCTGCTCGGCGGGCGGGTCGAGGACGATCACGTTGGGCAGTTCGGGCGGATGCTCGCGGAAATTCATCGGCTATCCGCGGAGGCCGGAGCGGAGGTCCGCACCGCATTCGCCGACCGCTCCTTTTTCGAAACCCTGCGGCTCGAGCCGTATTACGCGTACGCGGCGGTGCAGGTCCCGGAAGCGGGACGGTTTCTTCACGAATTGATCGACCGCACCCGCGAGCGCCGGCTCACCCTCGTTCACGGCGATTACAGCCCGAAGAACGTGCTCATCCACGAAGAGCGACTCATCCTGCTCGATCATGAAGTGATCCATTTTGGCGACCCGGCATTTGACATTGGTTTCGCCCTCACTCACCTGCTTAGCAAATCCAACCACCTGTCGGACCATCGCGAGCAATTCGCGCGCGCGGCGGCGCTTTTTTGGAAGACGTACGCTGACATAGTCGTAGGCGCGTACTGGACCGATGATCTCGAGCAACAATCCATCCGCCACACGCTCGGCTGCCTCCTCGCGCGGGTGGCGGGGCGGTCGCCGCTCGAATACCTTGACCCTCGCGCGCGGTCGCGACAGCAGCAATTCGCGCTGACGCTGATGAAGGAGCCGCCGGCGGGCGTTGAGGAAATGATTCGCCGGTTTGCGAAGCGCTTGAATGACGCCGCATAGCGACACCTCCGGCCGCCGCTTGCGGTTTCGCGGACCGGAGTGCGCTTTTCGGCCTGCGAAACCGCAAGCGGCCGGCCGACTGCGCTGAAGCACGGCGAGAACCCGTTTTAACGACAAGAACATATGCCGACGATTGAACGATTAACCGCCCGTGAAATTCTCGACAGCCGGGGAAAACCGACCGTCAAGGCGACCTGCGTTCTCGCAAGCGGCGCGACGGCGGCGGCGTCGGTGCCGTCGGGGGCGTCGACGGGAAAAGCCGAGGCGGTCGAGCTGCGCGACGGCGACCCGTCGCGCTACCGCGGGCTCGGCTGCCGCAAGGCCGCGGCAAACGTCGCCGGGCCGATCGCTGCGGCGCTACGCCGGCAGGATTTCCCGGACCAGGCGACTCTCGACGCCGCGTTGCTGGAACTCGACGGGACGCCGGACAAGTCGCGCCTCGGCGCCAACGCGCTGCTCGCGACGTCTATCGCATTCGCCCGCGCCGCGGCGCGTGAGCGAAACGTGCCGCTCTATCAACACTTCGCCGACACGGCCGGCTTGCCGCTGGGCACTCTGCCGCGCATGACGATCAACCTTTTCAGCGGCGGCAAGCACGCCGGGGGACAGGTCGCCATCCAGGACGTCCTGCTCGTCCCCCGCGCCAAGACGATCGACGAAGGCCTCGCCATGACGTGGGCCGTGTACCGGGCGGCGGCGGAGCTGGGCACGTCGAAGTACGGCGTGCGCCCGCTCAGCGCCGACGAAGGAGGTCTCGCGCCGCCGTTCCCCGCCGTCGAAGCGATGTTCGACGACGCCGTCGCGTCGATCCGCGCCGCAGGGTTCGAGCCGGGGCGCGACGTCGCGCTCGCGATCGACGTGGCGTCCAGCCATTTTTACGAGCGGGGCAGCTACATCATCGGTAACGACGTGCTCGATTCGCCGGCGATGGTCCGGCGTGTCGCGGGTTGGGTGAGCAACTGGCCGATCGTCAGCGTCGAAGACGCGCTGGCGGAGGACGACTGGGCCCACTGGCCGGCGCTGCGTGCCGCCGTCGGCGGCCGCGCGTTGGTGCTCGGCGACGATTTCCTCTGCACCAACCCCTCCCGCATCCGCCGGGCCATCGACGCGAAGGCGGCGACCGCGCTGCTGCTGAAAGTGAACCAGATCGGCACCCTCACCGAAGCCGCCGAGGCGTTGAAGCTGGCGCGCGGTGCGGGCTGGCGCGTCACGATCAGCGCCCGCAGCGGCGAGACCGAAGACGACTGGCTCTCCGACCTCGCCGTCGGTTGGTCAGGAGATCAGATCAAAGTCGGGTCGATCACACAGTCAGAACGTCTGGCGAAATACAACCGCCTGCTGGAGATCGAAGCCGAAACGAAGTTGGCGGTGGTTCGCTGGCCGTAAACAGATGACCGTGATTCGGAAACAAGGAGCCGCGACCGGGGAGCGGTTTCCTAAAGGGAAACATGACCGCTCCCTGACGGTCGCGGCTCCTTGATCGTTTGACAATCCCGCGCTCCTACTAGAGCAAAGAAATTTAGTGTAGCCAGCGAGCAAGCTCGCCGGCTCACGAAAAGCGTACGGTGTTAAGACGAATTGATCCTCCGTATGACTTCACTCGACGTTACTTGTTCAACTGTCCCTCCGTGGCTTTCTCGGCAGGGTCGACGGGCGTGTCGGTTTTTTCGGCGTTGTTGACCGTCTTGTCGGCGGCGTCACCGGCTTCTTTTTCGGCGGCGGTGCGGGCGTCGGTCGTGTCGGCGGCGGCGGGGCCGCGGGCGGCAGTGGGGTCGGTGTCGTTGGGCGTCGGGGCGGCGGCGCTGGACTCGTCGTGCTTCTCGATCGCGCCGCCGGCGATGCGGGGCCCGGAGTCGCCGGCGGGGTCGGTCTTCAGGTCATCGGCCTTCTCGTGAATGATGACCGAGCGTCCGACGACGCCGTCTTTTTCGCCGCCGATCGTCAGCCCGTGGGCCATGATCTTCGTCTTCACGTTGCCATTCGCGTCGGCGGTGAGATTACCGAGGTCGCCGCCGTGGCGTTCTTCGCCTTCGGGCCCGCCGTGCTTTTTGCCGGAGGGGTTGAAGTGGGGGCCGGCGCTCTTGAGGTCGGGGGCGGAGAGGTCGGCTGATTCGTGAATGTGGAACCCGTGCTTGCCGTTGGGCTTGAGGCCCTTGAGGTCGACCACGACCGCGACGCCGTGGTCGGCGGGGGCGAAGCCGACGGTTCCCATGACCTGCGCGTCCTTGGGCGCGCCCGCCGCCGGTTTGACGTGGGCGACGGCGGCGGGGTGGTGTGCGTCGTCCTTCTTGTCCGCCGCTACGACGGGTTGAGCCTCGGCGGCCAACGGGTTCTGGTCCGCGGCCGCCGGGCCTGGCGCCGCGGCTTCCGCGGGCTTGGCGTCCGCCGGCGGTTCGGCCGTGGCTTGTGCGCTTGCGCCCGTGCCGGTTTCCGTGCCCGCGATCACGGCCTCGCTCGTAACCGCAACTTCATTCTTTGCCGCCGCACCTTCGCTCGTTGCCTGCGCGTCGACGGAAGCGGCAGCCGTCGGCGTCTCCGCGGGTTTCAGGTCTGCCTTCACGCTCGGGTCCGCGGCCCGCGTATCCCCCGGCGCGGCGGCGATGTTACGCGTCTCTTGTTGATCAATCCCGCCCGGGCCTTCTCCGACGACCGTGCCGGAATGGTCCACGTGCCGGGGCTTGATGTCGGCGCTCCACACCGGTGTCCGATCTTGTTCACATCCCGACCCGATTAGCGCGGCCGAGAACAGTCCCGCGGCAGCCAGACGAATAGCGTGGTTCATAAAAGCCTCCAAGTCCCAAGAATTTCACGCTCCGGACTGACACACGCGTGCGCGGCCGGAGCAAGATCGTAAGTTCCGGATCGTAGGTCGGGCGGGCCCAGGCGGACAACGTCAAAATCGGCCCGGGGAGGTTGGCCTGCGAGCGGGTGGCGTGCATTTGGCGCAAAAAAAGCCCCCGGGGCGCACGGCCCCGGGGGCATCCGGTCATCCCGGCTTACTTGCAGCAGGTGGGGCATGACCCGCAGCAACCGTCGGCGCAGCAACCGCTGTCACAGCAGTCGGTGCAGCACGTCGGGCAATCGAAACAGCACTGGTCGCCGCAACAATTGCCGGCCTTCGGAGCCGGCGGGAGCGCGAGTCCGCCGAGGGCGGTAACGCCGAGAACGATCGCGTTGAGAAGCATGGTTTGCATGGGAATCCTTTCGCGCCAGCGGGCGCCCAAGGGGCGCAACGGGGCGCATGAAAATGCATCAAGGTATTGAAACGAAGATCGAAGGCGTCAGACGCGGCCGGCCGGAGGCGCGCGCGGCGAGTGGCCTTGCTTCGGAGGGGGGAGATTGGGCGGGCGTTCCTGCTCAACGGCGAGCGTGACCGTCGGAGCCGGCGGCGGGGTAGCGGGTGTTGCAGTCGGGAGAATCGCCAGCGGCAACAACTCGGAAATCGCCGGCGACGCATCGGGCGCCACGCGATCCGGCGCCGGCGTCGTCTTCACGATACAACGACGGTCGGCCGGCTCGTGACACGGCTCCGGCGCGCAACAGGGTGGATGCTCCTCGCCGACGACGGCCGGCCGACACGGCGTGCCGTCCGCACACGCCACCACCCACCGGCCCATCGCCGGCCACGCAAATAGCGCCGCCATGAGCAAGGCGATAGATTGTGCGAAGCGCCTACGGGCCATGTCTAAATTATACCCGTCAAAATGCGTGATATGGAACATTTTTCCTGTGTCTTTGATTTACCTCGTGGCACGGGTTTCCAACCGTGTCTTCAATGAAGAACACCCACTCTGCAGCACTGGTGCTCGCCGCCGCGGGCGCGCATCAACTAAACTGGGGGCGGCGGAACAGCCTTGGCTCATCGCCGCCGGCGTCAGTCCCGCAGCCGCCAGACGCTCGTTTTTCGATCGTCCGGCGTGTGGAACAGCAGCGTCTTGCCGTCCGGGCTGGGCTCGTCCGGCTGCTCGTCGGCGATCTTCTGCAAAACCTTGCCCGCTTCGATGTCCCACAACTCCGCCGGGCGGTTCGGATCCTTCGAGAAGTCGTCGCAGATCGCCAGCTTGCCGCCGGGGCCGAAAAGTCGACAGGTTTCCATCCCGGGCGCGAACGAGCACTGGAACTTGCCCGAGTTGGCGTCGTAGCTCTGGCACTCAGTCTCCTCACGCATTCCGACGATGGCGTCGATGACAGTGGAGATGCGGGAGCCGTCGGCACTGAAGAAGAGTCGGATCGGGTAGGTCCCGTTGTTTCTGT
>JBKJRK010000537.1:0-3145 GCA_046593135.1 Tepidisphaeraceae bacterium
GTGCCCGACGCTGCTCGGCCCCTCGATGGCGATGGCCAGGATGTTCGGCGCGTGGTCGGTTTCACGGCGCGAGGCTTGGTGTGATTCCGCGTTGAAGAATCCGATGTAAGTGCCGCTGTCGGCCGATCCGGCGGTGAATGCGACGGTGCCGGACGCGTGCAGTTCGTTTTCAAGGGTGAACGGCCCGACCTTGTCGGCGTAAGACGCCGCCTCCCCGCCGCGCCAGACGACCCCGCCCATCTCGCCGGGCTTTTTGCCGCCGGCATGATTGGTTTCGGAGTAGCCGAAGTCATGCCAGGGGCGGCGGACTCGGTCGGCAAATTCGACCCGATTGCCGCGCGCTTCCCAGCCCGGGTCGGAGGAGAAATTCTGCTTTTCCCCGTCGATGATCAGGTCATCGAAGTAAGCCTCGATTCCTTCCCCCGTGGTTTGAACATTCATGATGCCGAAGCGGTTAAAGACCGCGCCGGCGGACTTATGACCTGGATGCATGGCGATGGGGAAGTACTGCCCGTCGAGCACCAAGGTGATCTCGCCCAGCCCCTTTGCCCCGTCAGGGTCATAGGTCAGCGACCAGGCGTGGACGGTTCCGTCGGCGGGGAAGGGTTTGGTCTTGGTGGTCTGGTAGCGGTCGCCCTCGAAGGTGTCGCCGCCGCCGGTCTGATGGTTCTGCGTGCCGTACTCGAACAAAACCCAGTAATTTTCGCCGTTGCCGTCGAGTCGGATGACGAGCGAGTTTGGCGTACGCCAGCCACGGGAGTTTTCGTTGAACCACCCGAACAACGCGCCGCTGCCTCCGTTGTTGCCGGTAACGGCAAACTTTCCGGATGCCGTGAACTTGTCGGTCAGGGCCTTGGGCGTGATCGGCTTGGCATATGACGCCAGCGTCGCCGAGCGGTTGATCCACCCGCCGATTTCACCTTTATCTCCGCCGGCGTGGACCGTAGCGCTGTATCCGAAGTCTTGACGCGTAACGGGCGCGGAGTCGGCAACCAGCCGGTTGTTTTGTGCTTCCCACGCCGGTTTGACGTCGAACGACTGCTCCCGCAGACCGTCCTTGCTCGCCGCACGCGCAACGGCCGGCTCCGCCGTCACGTCAGCGTCGGCGTGCAAGTCGAATCCGTAGAGGCTGCCGTCGCGCAGTTGAAACTGAAGCGACACCGGCTGCTGATTCAACTCGGCGATTGAGTGTTTCCAGCGGATCGGCGCCCGCAGGTAGTCGCCTTGGATCGGCTCGCAGTCGGCGAAATCGAACCCCGGTAGCGGCTTGCCATTCGCATCAAGCACCCGCGCGCGCAGTTCGCCCTTAACGTCAGCATTCACCGTGATCGACTTGCCCTCCAGAACGACGGGCGGCGTCGTCAGAAGCCCCGCCTGCTCTCCGGCGACACGCGCGACGTAGCGGTCACGCGGCAGGCGCGCCAAGCCGACCTGTCGCTCGGTAAAACGCTCGATCTTGTGGCCGCGTTTGTAGCCGCCGTAGTAAAGGAAGACTTCCGGCCCGACAGGCACTTGGCAGTCGACCCATGTCATCGCCCGGTCCCAGGTTCCGGAAGCGGGGTTGCGGTCGAGGAACGGTTCGCGGTCACGCTCCCAATTCACGCCGTCGCGGCTCCACGCCAGCGCGGTGTAGCCGATGCCACGTTTTTCCCCGTCCGGCTCGGCCGGCAGGTCGTCGCGCAGCACTTTGATCAACCCGATCAGCAAAGGCCCGCGCGCCAGGTAACCGCTCATGCAGTAGTACTGAAACTCCCCTTCGTCGCGGTCGTCGGGGGGGATGACTTCGCGCGGCTCGGTGAAGTGAATCAGGTCGTCACTCGTGCTCTGAAACGTCCGCCGGCGCTTCCCTTTGGCGCCCTGAGCTTCCGTCCACCCCGGCTCCGGGACGAGCATGTTGACTGTTGCAATGTAACGATTGCGGATCGAGTCGCGGAAAATGTTGTTGACGTCGTGGGTGTGCTCGAGCACCGGCGGGTTGGGCGAGATCGGGCTCCAATCGAAGCCGTTCGGAGACGTCGCGACCATCAACCCGCTCGGAGCTTTGAAGTTGCCGTAGTTCCAGCCAAACTTGTACCGCTTCGCGGGATCGGCAAACTTCGGCCCCTCGTCGATCACGCTGGCACCAAACCGAACTTCCATGCCGGCTGGATTTTTCAACACACGGTGGGGGCGCTCCCAACGAATGCCGTCGCCGGATTCAATGTAGGCAAGGCCCGAATGACCGGCGTCGCCGGGGTGTGCCGGCACGTCATACCACATCCGAAACCGCTTCGTCTGCGAGTCCCGAATAACGGTGATATAAGGCTGGAAACAATTATCTTCGGGCCCCGTGACCACCGGCTCCGGCAGGCGCGTGGGATGTCCGAGCCGACGCTGCAGGCCGGATTGATCCGCGATCAAGTAATCGTCTACAAAAAGGTGCGGGCCGGTGTGCAATGGGACGGGTGGCCTCGCATCGACGGCCCCCCGGCTTACCGCCACGGAAGCCAAAAGAGAAAAGAGTGCCGACAGGTATCCCGCGCTTGTCATAGACGGCCTTTTGCAAATGTGTCGCGCGGGGCAACCGGCAACGGATTAACGAGCTGAACCATATCCCTGAATTCTATTGATAATACAGTCGTTTGAAAGATAATGTTGAACCGACGATAAAGGAAGGCACGCGCCATTGCGGGAGAACGAGTCGGCGAGGTTGTAACTTAGGGCTGAGAAAGTGGATCCATTTTGGTGTAGCGTGTGTCCGATGATCCGGCTGATTTGTCCAGCCGCGCTTGCGCTCTGGAGGCGGGGTTCGTCAATCCACCCGTCGCTAAAGAGTCGGCTCCGACGCCCGCTTTGCGGAGCACGAAGCGTTTTCGCGACGCCGTTCAAGGACACTGATCTCATATGATCGCCTCACCTCTACTCGGAAAAATCGGTGGCCGAATCGGCGGTGAGTGGATTGAACGGGGGTCGGGCGGCGCCGTGATGCCGGTCACCGACCCCGCAACCGGCGACCGCCTCGCCGACATCCCCTTCCTCGCAAAACCCTACGCCGTCTCGGCAATCGAGAGCGCGGCGGACGCGCTGCGTACTGCGGCTTCACCGGACGACCGGCGGCAATGGCTGTCGGGCGTCCACCGCTTACTACTGGAGCATAAGGAAGAAG
>JBKJRK010000585.1:0-2852 GCA_046593135.1 Tepidisphaeraceae bacterium
TTACAGGAATGGGGAAAACACAGTTGGGACGTCGCGGTGCGATCGCCGATTACGCTCGCGTTCACTGGCTTGCTCCACGTCCGCGAGCGTAATCGGCGATCGCACCGCGACGTCCCAACTGTGTTTTCCCCATTCCTGTAAAAAGTAAGGGTATGCCTGTGTTTGCCTGAGGATCAGATCAAGCGCTGTCGGTTCGTATCGGACGCCAAGCTTTCTTGCAGGTACTTCGAGTGCGGCGGCGGCGGCGGCGGCATCCAACGGACCGATCATGGGAAAATCAAACAACCGCTCGGCGTAAGATTTCGCTTTGCCTGTCCGGCCGATCAATTGCGGTAAACCGGCGCCAATCAATGTTATGGGAAGTTGAGCTTGCGCGCAACGGTGAAGGGCCGTGATCAGCGAAGCTAATTGAGATTCTTCCACATATTGCAATTCATCGATGAAAAGCGCGAGAGCCGTGTCACGCTCGCGTGCTGCTTCACCGACCGCTTGCAGCAGGTCCGCCAGATCACTGTCGAGATCTCCGGTGTCGGCCAATCCGGCCTCGCTGCCGAGGTCAAGACCGAACTCAATGTCGTCGTACTTCATTCGTGCGACGCTCATCAGTCCACCGAGCGCTTTTAACGCCCGTTTTGCCTTGTCGCCAACTCGTTGAATGCGGTCAAGCTTGAGAAGTGCGGCCCGTAGCGGGGGCGCCAACAAGGCGGGCAATGACTTTCGCTCCGGCGCTTCAACGATGACACAAGTAATCCCCTTGCCCTCTGCGTCTGATCGGATTCGGTTCAACAATACCGTCTTGCCGACCCCGCGAAGCCCCACCATCAGCAAGCTCTTTGCCGCGAGCGACCCGCGAATTCGGTCAAGCGAAATGGACGCCCGCTCAATTAATTCCGTGCGACCTGCAAGCTCTGGGGGTGGTGTCCCTGCACCCGGCGAGTAAGGGTTTGTTCGCGGATTCATGTATAAGGATGTTAGGGCAGTTTATCAAAAAAAACTAAACTATAATAACTTTTATCAATATGCAATCAAAACCGCGACTTTTTCCCCATCAGCCGTTTCTCGAGCGCTTTATTCGGCACTGCGCAGACGCGGTCGATCTGCCGCGTCGTGAGGCTTCCGAAGAACGGCAGGGCGAGGGTGCGGGCGGCCACGTATTCGGTTACGGGGAAGTCGCCGGGCTGGAAGCCGAATTGGTTGGCGACGTAGGGCTGGAGGTGGATCGGGGGGAAGTAGTTGTTGCAGCCGATGCCTTCGGCGCGGAGTTCTTTCATGACTTCGTCGCGGTCGCCGGGCTCAAAGAGGTCGTTCAGGCGGACGACGAAGACGAACCAGCTCATGTGTGTGGTGTCTTCGAGAGTGGGAAGGATCAGGTAGCGGTTGGTCATCAGCCGTTCGATGTAGGCGTGGGCGACCTTGCGGCGTTTGGCGAGGATTTCGTCGAGACGCTCGCACTGCACGGTGCCGATGGCGGCGTTGATTTCGCTGAGGCGGTAGTTGTAGCCGAGGCGCTCGTGCGCGAGCCACGCCATGCCTTCGCGGCCCTGGTTGCGCAAGGCGCGGCAGGTGGCGGCGAAGGTGTCGTCGTCGGTGACGATCATTCCGCCTTCGCCGGTGGTGATCTGCTTGTTGGGGTAGAAGCCGAAGACGCTGGCGCGTCCGAAGGAGCCGATGGCGCGGTCGCCTTTGGGAGTGACGACATGCCCGCCGAAGCCTTCGCAGGAATCTTCGATGAACATCAGCTCGTGCTGTTGGGCGAGTTGCTCGAGTTCGACCATCCCGCCGGGATGCCCGAACGCCTCGACGCCGACGATGGCTTTGGTCTTTGGGGTAATCTTTTCCGCGACTTTTCCGACGTCCATGTTGAGCGTCTTGGGGTCGATGTCGACGAAGACGGGCTTGGCGCCTTCGTAGAGAAAACAGTTGGTGCTGGCGACGAAGGAAAAGGGGGTGGTGATGACCTCGTGCCCCGCGCCGACGCCCGCGGCGATCATTGCACAGTGCAGCCCGGCGGTGCCCGAACTCACGGCAATGGCATGTCGGCGGGCGGTGATCCGGGCGCACTGCCGCTCAAACTGTTCGACGCGCGGCCCGATCGACAGCGTGTAGCCGTGCATCACGTCTACGACGGCGTCGACTTCTTTTTCAGTTAAGTCAGGACGGGACAGGGGGATGGGTTGTGGCATAAGGGTCGCACGGCCTTCCGGGCTGTGTTGGGTATTTCACGCAAAGACGGATCTGGTTTTGGATTCCGCCATCGTCTCGGGCACGGGCTGGAAGCCAATGCCACTCGGACTATACTGATCGATCCTTCAGGTCCGATAAATAGCAGGCCGCAGTCGGTTCGTCACGCCGACCGGCGGAACTGTGATTTGAAAGTCCGATAAAGGTTGATCGACACCGAGACGTGCTTTTCATGAGTGGATCCCCCCGCCGGCCTCGTTCGGCTGACAAAAGCGAAGCAAAGACCAAATCGTACGCCGCCTTCTGGCGAGCGTTTCGACACCTGGCCCCTTACCGGGGGATGATCAGCGTGTCGATCCTGTGCGCCCTGTTTGTCGGGGTCGCGTATGCGGGCGGGCTGGGCACGATGTTGCCGATCATGCGCGTCCTGATCGAGGGGGACACGCTCAAGAGCTGGATCGACCGGGAAGTCGCCGAGTCGCGCTTGGCCGTGCGCCTGGCCGACGACCCCGCCACGGTCCGTACTATCCGCGTTAACAAAGACCACGACGAGGACGGCCAGCCCCGCCCCGGCGCCCGGGCCGGGCTCGCCGACAGCGACACGTTCCGCCTGCCCGGCGACGCCAAGGCGCCGGTCGTCGACCGCGCCCGCGATTTGCTCGACCGCCTGT
>JBKJRK010000334.1:0-3085 GCA_046593135.1 Tepidisphaeraceae bacterium
ATGCGCCATGAATCAACAACGCGCAATCGCGACAAAGCGCCGCACTAAACCCCGAGCGCAAACCGCGGGCCGAACGGGATTGGGACATCGCACCTTAAAGCAAAAAGTTAGCGTTACGAATTAATCGGGCTGGAACGCCACGGGCGCCCCGTCCACAATCGACGAGGCGTACACGTACGACGGCCTCAACCGTTTGACGAAGATGAACCGCGGCACACTCGCTTCGGGCACGATCACCGACGCCAACGCGGCGTACACCCGCCGGGCGGCGGCACTGGAAAGTCCGGCTCGTTGAAAGCGTGGCCACCCATACCCGCGATGAGTTAAAGGGGGATCCGCACGCTCGGGTTTTCGCGTGAAGTTGAGACGTGGCCCGGAATCTGCTACGATACGCGGCTCGACCGCTGCCGGGCTGTCAACGCCTGCGCCGAAGAGTCCTCTGGACAACACGGGTGGTACCGCGATGAAAGGTCTGCCAAGCCCTCAGGGGCTTTATAATCCGGACTACGAACACGACGCCTGCGGGGTCGGGTTCATTTGCCACATCAAGGGGAAGGCGTCGCACGAGATCGTGGCCGACGCCCTCGAGATGCTGGAGCGCATGAACCACCGCGGCGGGTGTGGGTGCGAAACCGACAGTGGCGACGGGGCGGGCCTGCTCGTGCGCATGCCCGACTCGTTTCTGCGCGAAAAGTGTGCACAGATCGGAATCAACCTGCCTAAATTCGGGCAGTACGCCATGGGCATGGTCTTCCTGCCCCGCGACGTGGCGGCCCGGGCGCAGTGCGAGCAGATTCTGGAACGAGTCGCCCGCGAGTATGAAATGGTCGTTCTCGGCTGGCGCGACGTCCCCACCGATAGCCAATACGTCGGCCGTAGTCCGAAAAAGACGGAGCCCAAGATCCGACAGGTGTTTCTCGGCATGGGCGAGCGGTTTTTCATGAAGGCCGACTTCGAGCGCCGGCTGTATCTCGTCCGCCAGCGGGCAGAGAACACCATCGAGTTTGACCAGTCGCTCCCCAAATACGCGCGGGAAGATTTCTACATCTGCGTCCTGTCGGCCAACCGCACCGTTTACAAGGGGATGCTGACGGCCGACCAGCTTCGGCACTATTACCTGGACCTTCAGGACCCGAAGTTCACCAGCGCCCTGGCGATGGTGCACAGCCGGTTCAGCACCAACACGTTCCCGAGTTGGTCGCTGGCCCACCCGTTCCGGCTGATCGCCCACAACGGCGAGATCAACACGCTGCGCGGCAACCGCAACTGGATGCGCGCCCGGTACGCCTCGCTGAGCAGCGAAGTGTTCGGCGACGAGCTTCAGAAGATGTACCCGGTGCTCACCGAATCCGGGTCCGACTCGGCCACCTTCGACAACGCGCTGCAATTTCTCCGCGTCAACGGCCGGAGCCTGCCGCACTCGATTTTGATGATGATTCCCGAGGCGTGGCAGAAGCACGATTTGATGTCTGACGACCTCAAGGCGTTTTACGAATACCACGCCTGCCTGATGGAGCCGTGGGACGGCCCGGCGAGCGTCGCGTTTACCAACGGCGACCTGATCGGCGCGGTTCTCGACCGCAACGGCCTGCGGCCGAGCCGCTACTACGTCACCAAGGACGACCGGGTCATCATGGCGTCGGAAGTCGGCGTGCTGCCGATCAAGCCGGAAGACGTCGCCAGCAAATGGCGGCTCCAGCCGGGCAAGATTTTCCTTGTCGACTTCAAGCAGGGCCGGATCGTCGACGACCGGGAAATCAAGGCCGAGCTCGTCGACAAGCGCCCGTGGCGCAAGTGGCTCGACGAGCACATGATCGACCTCGACGACCTCCCCGAGCCGACGAGCGTCCACCAGCCCGATCACGACACGTTGCTCGTGCGCCAGCACGCGTTCGGCTACACGAACGAGGACCTCAAGCTGCTGATCACCCCGATGGCGGTGAACGGGCAGGAGGGCCTCGGCTCGATGGGCACGGACACGCCGCTGGCGTGTCTGAGCGACAGGCCGCAGCTTTTGTACCAGTATTTCCGGCAGCTTTTCGCGCAGGTGACCAACCCGCCGCTCGACGCCAACTTTGAAGAGCTGGTGACGTCGCTCTACACGTACCTCGGCCGCGAAGGCAACCTGCTGACCGAGGACCCCAAGGCGTGTCACCTGATCAAGCTGAAACAGCCGATCCTGTCGAACCACGACCTGGAAAAGCTGCGCGAAGTCGCCACGGGCGAGCTGAAGGCGTTTACGATTCCGATCCTGTTCAACGTCAGCGAAGGCGTCGCCGGCCTCGAGCGGGCCCTCACCGCCGTCTGCGATCAGGCCGCCGTCGCGATCAAGGACGGGGCGTCGCTGCTGATCTTGTCCGACCGCGGCGTCGACAAGGACCGCGCGCCGATCCCGAGCTTGCTCGCGACCGCGGCGGTGCATCACCACCTGATCCGCGAAGGCTCGCGTACGCAGGCCGGCCTAGTCATCGAGACCGGCGAGGCCCGGGAGGTTCATCACTTCTGCCTGCTGATCGGCTACGGCGCCGGGGCCATCAACCCCTACGTCGCGTTCGAGACACTGGCGGACATGAAGAAGCAGAACCTTCTTCCGGAGAACCTGACCGTCGAGCAGGCGAAGAAGAACTACATCAAGGCGGCCAACAAGGGCATCATCAAGGTCGCCTCGAAGATGGGCATCTCCACGGTCCAGAGTTACCGCGGCGCGCAGATCTTCGAAGCCGTCGGCCTCGGCAAGGAACTGGTCGACAAGTATTTCACGGGCACCTCCAGTCGGCTCAAGGG
Source organism: Tepidisphaeraceae bacterium (assembly GCA_046593135.1). Taxonomy (GTDB): domain Bacteria; phylum Planctomycetota; class Phycisphaerae; order Tepidisphaerales; family Tepidisphaeraceae; genus JBKJRK01. The sequence continues at coordinate 2,785 of JBKJRK010000334.1, forward strand.
CATCACGCTCGAAGTGATCGCACACGAGTCGCTCGAGCGGCATCGCGTCGGGTTCCCGCCGATCGAAGTGAACGGCAAGGTGCTCGCCAACGGCGGCAACTACCAGTGGCGCCGCGACGGCGAGTACCACATGTGGAACCCTGACACGGTGGCCAAGCTTCAGCAGGCCGTCCGCATCACCGGGCTGCCGACATTCAAGGAATACTCCAAGCTCGTCAACGACGAGGCTCGGCACCGCTGCACCATCCGCGGCCTCTTGAACATCAAGAAGTCGATCAACCCCGTGCCGATCGACGAGGTC
>JBKJRK010000161.1:0-3194 GCA_046593135.1 Tepidisphaeraceae bacterium
ACGTCCGGCTGCTCACGATCGTCTTCACGAGATGCTGCACGTCGAACCCGCTCTTGACGAAGTCTTCCGTCAACGCGTCGAGCAGAGCGGCGTTCACGGCGGGGTTGCTGGCGCGGATGTCGTCGACGGGGTCGATGATCCCGCGTCCGTAGAAGTAGCTCCACACCCGGTTGACGTAGCTCTTGGCGAACAGCGGGTTGTCCTTGCTCGTCATCCAGTCGGCAAAAGCCTGCTGGCGGTCGCGGGCGTGTTCCACGTCAGGCGCAGCGCCGTAGGGCACCTTGGGCGCGACGGTCAGGTGCGTCTTGGGGTGCCGCACCTCGCCGCCACCGCCGTCATAACTGGTGAACACGACTTCTTCGCCCTCACGCTGGCCCGGTTTATAGGCGACGCGGGCGAAGTACGCGCCGAACTGATAGTACTGCGCCTGGGTCCACCGCTCGAACGGGTGGTCGTGGCACTTGTTGCAACTGAACCTCACGCCCAGAAACGTCTGGCTCACGTCTTCGGTGATCTTGTTCGTCGTAAGCTGCCCGGCGTCGTTGCGGTCTTTCAACGTGCGGTAGTAATTCACCGCGGGATTGGACAGGCTGCTGCCCTGCGCGTTGATCAGCTCGCGGGCGAATTGGTCGTACGGCTTGTTCTGCGCGATCGACTGGCGAATCCAGTCGCGGTAGACCCAGACCCCTTTCTCGCCGAGCGTCTTGCTGTTGCACTGCAGCAGGTCCGCCCACTTGTTCGACCAGTAGGCGACGTAGTCCTTGCTCCCGACGAGTTTGTCGACGAGGAGCGTTCGCTTCTGCCGGCTGGGCGTTTTGTCTTCGACGAACGCGCGGGCTTGGGCGCCGGTGGGGACGGCGCCGGTGAGGTCGAGATAGACCCGCCGGACGAAATCGGCGTCGGTGCATTCGTCGGACGGCAGGATCTTGCGCTGCTGGAGCTTTGCGTTGACGTGCTTGTCGATGAAGTTGTACTCGGGCATCGCCTCCCAGGCGAAGCCGGTCCGGTCGCCCATCACCGACACGCCGACGGCGGCATAGTTGCCTTCGTAGCGTACGAGCACGGCGGCCTCGCCGCGGCGGATGGCGGTGAGCTGGTTGGTGTCGCCGAGCTTTGTCACTTCCTCGTTGTTGCTGCTGAGGACCGCTTCACGCGTGACGTCGCGAGACGTGCCGTCCGGGTAATGCGCGAGAACCGCGACGCGCTGCGTCCGGCCGGGCAGGTCGATGTCAATCGAGTGGGGCAGGATCTCGACGCTGGTCGGCCGGGCCTTGGCGTAGTCGGACTCTATCGTCAGTCCTTCCTTGATCCACTGGTAGATGACCTGGTAATGCCTCTCCCCCGGCTGGAACAACACGCGCCCCTCGTGGGGAACCTTGCCGCTCGCCTTCAACAGCATCAGGCTCTTCTCCGCCTGCACGCGGTTCACCCGCCGGCCGTGAAGCTCGTTCACCAGTGCGTTGTAATCGTAATCGGGGTCGTAGCCGCGGAGCGACAGCTTGAACCCGTTCTTGCCCGCCTGTGAGCCGTGACACGTCCCCTGGTTGCACCCGACCTTGGCCATCACCGGCATCACGTCGGCGACGAACCCGACCGGCGGCTGCGAGGCGGAAAGAACCTTCACCGGAAACTGCGTCTGGAGCCCTGCCGCGCTGACGCTCACGGTCGCATCGCCCGCGGCGACGGGATTCACATACCGATCCGCGCCGATCGTCACCGCCGCCGATTCGGCCGCCAACTTCGCGTCGTCACTGAGATCAAACTTCTGCCCGTCCTTCGTCACCCCCCACACCAACACCTGCCGCCCGTCGCGGCCGTGAGCGAGCGTGAGCGAAGCCGGTTCGATTTGCAGCGATTCAATCGCAGGAAATGGAGGCTCGTCGGGTTTCGGCTCCGCCGCCGTCGGCTTGGCGTCCGCCGAGGCGGAAATCAGCAGTCCGAAATACAGTGACCAACCGATTAGGCGAAGGGGCATAAGTATGTTCTCAGCTCTTTAACTGCCAAAGACTTATGTGGCGCCTTTGCGGGGCGGACCTCGCCGTCACGGCAGAGAAGGTGGCGTCTACTCATACATACCACGCGATTGATCCCGCGTTTTAACGGGTTTGGGAAAGGTGAGCGGTCCCAAAATTCTGCGTTTATGACGGGTCTTAGGCGTTGAACAGAGTAGGAGGATGAGCAAGAGATGCAGTGGGCGATGAGGGGCTCGAACCCCCGACCTCACGGGTGTGATCCGTGCGCTCTAACCAACTGAGCTAATCGCCCGGCGACGGTAAATCGCTGACACACGAATAGTAAGCCGGGGTGCGATGGGCGTCAACGCCGACGTGCTCCTCAACGTCTTCGTGTTCGCGACACGTCCGACCGGCTTGCTCGCCGTCACCGCGCGGAATAAGATCGTATCCTAGCGGCCATATTCGCCGTGTCGTGTCACTTGCCGTTGGTTTCCGCTCATGCAGCAGTTTCGTCGCCTGTCCAATGCTCTGGCCTTGATGGCGTACCTGCTCTCCGGAGGGTGGGGGCCGGGTTCGTATTGGATGCGTTGCGAATCGGCGGACGGGACCGTTCAAATCGAGACGCGTTTCACGTCGTGTTGCACTGACGATCACGTACACGATGACACGTCCGAAGCGTTGGAAGGCTCCGCCGACGGAGCGCTCTTTGTGGCCGAAGGTGGTTGTGGGCCGTGTGTTGATACGCCGTTCCTTGGTGAATTCGTTCAACCGGCAAAGCATCGCAGCGCCAAGCAATTAGTAGCCGGCGATTTACCGCTGACGTATTGCTTCACTTCCCATTCCGCGCTGCCCTCGACCCTGCACGCATCTTTCTATACGCGCCAACGTCCATGTCGGGATGACTGCGCGCACTCCTACGCCGCCACTGTCGTGCTGCGCTGCTAAATCCTTCCACACGCCGTTCCCGTTACCAGTGGCCTGCACGCACGGCTGCTGCCGACCTGCTTTAGCGTTAACCGCGCGAGTTCCGGTCAGAAACGCTTTCTCCCGTGGCCTCGGTGTTCTCATGCAGCGACCTCCTCTGTCCCTCGTGCTATTGACGAGCGTGCTTGCCGGGTGCGCGTCTTATCACCCCAAGCCTTTGGATACCGCGGCGGAACTGCGCGCGCTGGCGGAGCGTGATTTGAGCCAGTTCCTGGCGCAGACGGCCGGGCCGGGAGAAGAAACTTCACCGCCGGG
>JBKJRK010000615.1:0-2518 GCA_046593135.1 Tepidisphaeraceae bacterium
CGCGTTCCTCGTGTCGAAAACGCGGGCGAGACGCCCGCGGCACAAAAAGTTCACAGGCTCTTTGCCCCGGCGTGTGGGTTCGGGTGCACGCGGGGGCGGCGCGAGAATCAATCGAAATCGGTATAAACTTCAAGTTCAAGTTATCCTGCCGGGGCGGCCCGTTCATTCGGCCGCCCCGGCGTTTTGATGCCAAAGGGACACGATCATGATCCGTTTTGCGCTTGCTCGAAATCTGCCGGTTTCCGTAGCCAAGGTGCTCGCCACAAGCGGGTTGTTCGTTTCCGCCGCATACGCGGCCGAGCCGACGCAGCAGGAGCTGCTGGACGAGGTTCGCGCTCTGCGCGCCAAGGTTGACCGGCTCGAGCAGTCGCGGGCGAAGCACGAGAACCGGCTTAGCGAGAAGGAAGTGGACGCCGTCATCGAAAACGTCATTCGCGACGCCGACGGGCGCAGCCAGCTACTCGACGCCGGCGGGTTCACCGCCGGCTACAACAAGGGCAAGTTCATCGTCCGGAGCGACGACGGCAATTTCACTCTAAACCCGAACTTCCAGTTCCAACTCCGCTACGTCGCCAACTACCGCCAGGAAGACGCCGCCGGAAACGTTGACGGCGACGCCACCACCGAGAGTGGTCTGGAAATCAGCCGGATGAAGATGGTGTTCGAGGGCAACGTCTTCGGCCCCGACACGCGTTACAAGTTTCAATGGAATGCGAACACCAACAGCGGCAATCTCGCCCTCGAAGAAGCGTACCTCGTCCACAAGCTGAACTTCGCGCCGGATTTCTGGATCAAGGGCGGTCAGTACAAGGACGTCACGTTCCACGAGGAAGCGACCAGCTCGCGTCGCCAGCTTGCCGCGGACCGGTCGCTGGCCAACGAGTCTCTCGCCGGGGGGCAGACGGACTATTTGCAGGGCGTCGGCCTGGTGTGGGACGACGGCGCCGACGGCCTACCGCTACGCGGCGAGGTCGGCTACACCGACGGCCCGAACAGCGACAATACCCATTTTGTTGACGGCGGGGGCTCCGCCGCCTTTGACGTCGCCGCGCCCGGTTTCGGCATCTACGGACGTGTCGAGCACCTCGTCTTTGGCGATTGGAAACACTACGAAGACTTCACCACGATGGGCAATGTCCAGGACACACTCGTTATTGGCGCCGGCGCGTTCTACACCCAGGCCGGCGGCAACGACCTCATCTTCCACACCTTCGACGCCCAGTACGAGTACAACCTGCTCGGCCTCTACGCCGCCTTCTACGGCGTGTATACCGACAACAGCGCCAGCGGCACGAATTACGATTTCGGCACCGTCCTCCAAGCGGGTTACATGCTCGACAAGAAATGGGAACCCTTCGCCCGCTACTCGCTGGTCAGTCTCGAGAGCGAAGCCGCCGGCGCCGACGCCGACAACTACCACGAACTCACCGCCGGCGTGAATTATTACCTTCGCGGCCACGCCGCCAAATTCACCCTCGACCTCACCTGGCTGCCCAACGGCGCCCCAAGCAACCAACCCCAGATCGACGTCCTCGACCCCGACGGCGACAACAACCAGTTCGTCCTACGCGGGCAGTTCCAGTTACTGCTGTAAACCGCCCCGCCAAGCGTGGGGAAGATTGGAACTTGTGAAGACGTGGGATTCGTGTCGATTCATGGTCCGCATTTTCCCAAGATTGAAGGCTCTGGCGGAAACAAGTTTTGCTCGTAACTCGTGTCAATCAACTATTCCCGCAGCCGTCGACACCTGCATGCGGGTTGACGTAGCGGGATTTGTCGTAGAAGCCGGGCTACCGGTTGCTTTGATGGCGAGCATGCGTTCGAGTGCGATGAGCGACCATTTTCGGGTGTGCGCGTCGACCTTCACTTCGTTGACTACCTTGCCTTCCACAAGATTCTCCAAGACCCAGCAGAGGTGAGGCAGATCGATGCGGTACATCGTCGTGCAGAGGCACTGGCAATCGCTCAGCACGACGATTCGCTTGTCAGGGTGCTGATTTTTCAGCCGGTTGACAAGGTGCACTTCCGTCCCGATGGCCCATTTGGTGCCCGGGGCGGCGGCTTCTATCTGCTTGACGATGTAGGCGGTGGACCCGGCGAGGTCGGCTTTCTGAACGTCTTCCCACTTGCACTCGGGGTGCACGATCACCTTGATGTCCGGGAATTGGGCCCGCGCTTGGTCAATGTGCTCGGGGCGGAACAGGGCGTGGACGGAGCAGTGGCCTTTCCAAAGGACGAAGTCGGCGTCACTCAGGTCGCGTTCGTTGTTGCCGCCGAGGTCTTGGTGGGGGTCCCAGACGACCATTTTGTCGAGCGGATAGCCCATGGCGTAAGCGGTATTGCGGCCGAGGTGCTGGTCGGGGAAAAAGAGGATCTTCACTTTTCGGCTTGGCGAAGTGGTGAGCGATGAGTGATGAGTGATGAGTGAAGACGAGTCTCCCGTATCGGATTCATCACGCATCGCTCCGCACTCGTCACTCTTGCGCAGGGCCCACTCCAGCACATTCCGGCAATTGCT
>JBKJRK010000034.1:0-7114 GCA_046593135.1 Tepidisphaeraceae bacterium
CTCCGGAACGGCTAAGAATGCGCAAAGTGACGTGCGTTTGCGACGGCTTCGCCGTTGTAGCTGCGACGCCGGCGTCGCCTCGTGCGAATGACGCCACTGGCAGAGGCGACGCAGGCGTCGCGGCTACAGGCCGATTCGGAGGTACGGCTTGGCCGGGCCGTCGTCGAGAATCTCACGGCATAGCTCGGCGAGTTGGGTTCGTTCACCCGGCCACATGAACTTCGTGTCGATCTGTGCCCGGGTGACCCAACGAAAATCGTCGTGTTCGTGGTTCAGCGTGACTTGTACGTCGCGCGGGACGATCGCGCAAAATGCGGGGCAGTGCCAGAGGGTGTCGCCGTCGCGGAGGTAAAAGATGTCGACCGTATCCAACTGGTAGAATGATTCGGGCGTGACACTAGTTTCTTCGTACAGTTCGCGGAGGGCCGCTTGCCAGGCCGTCTCTCCCGCCTCGATCCCGCCGCGCGCGGTCGACCACGCCCCGGCCAGTGATTCGCCGGGCGCCCGGCGGAGTTGGAGCAACTCGTGCGATTGGCCCGCAAGGCCGGGGCGCGCGACGAAGCACGCCACCATGTCGTAACGTACTTTCACGATGTGGCCCCGACGCGCTGCCGCACATACGTCTGTCCGTCGACACGTTTAACGCGGCCTTTGAGGCTAAGGAACGTCAACTCCTGAAGGACCACCTGCGCCGGCAGCGACGTCCGCTCAATGAGCGCATCAACCGCAGCCGCGTCGGTACCCATTTCCGAAAGGATCGTCCGCTGACGCTCGCTCAGGCCGTCGAGCGGATCGGCCGCGACGGCGACGGGCGCGCCCGCTGTCGACTGGTGTTCGGAATCCGAAACGTCAGCCGGATCGGCGATCATCTCAGAAAATGACGCGAATAAACCCGGCTCGATCGCATGCTGTGGAAGCGGATCCAGTCCCTGGAGGATGTCGTCAAGGTTCTCAACGAGCACCGCGCCTTCGCGGATCAGCTTATGCGGCCCGGCGGACTGCGGGTTGTCGACGCGGCCGGGGAGTGCGAACACGGGCCGGCCGTGGTCTTCGACGGCTTGTCGCGCGGTGATCAAAGCGCCGCTTTTCACATCGGCTTCGACGACCATGACGCCGCGAGACATGCCGCTGACGATCCGGTTCCGGCGGGGAAAGTTTTCCTTATTGGGCGGCGTGCCCAGCGGGAACTCACTGATCACTGCCCCGCGTCGGGCGATCTGGTCGAACAGCCCGGCATTCTCCGGCGGATACGCCACGTCCACGCCGCTGCCGAGCACGGCGATCGTGCGTCCCTGCGGCTGGGCGAGGGCGCCGCGGTGGGCCGACGAATCGACTCCACGGGCGCCCCCGGAGACGACGGTGAATCCCGTGCCCGCCAGCAGCGACGCGAACCGCTCCGCCTGCTCGCGCCCGTAATACGTACACCGCCGGCTGCCGACGATCGCAAGACTGTTCAGGTCGCGCGGTTCGAGCTCGCCTCTCACGTACAGCACGACCGGCGGGTCGGGAATGCTGCGGAGCAGGACCGGATAAATGGCGTCGTCCGGGCAGATGATTGCCGCCCCCGCAATCGCGGCACGGGCGAATTCCGCGTCGACGGACTGTCCCGCCTCACGAATGGCCTGCTGAATTTTCGTCGCCTTGGCGGAGCCGATTCCTTCGACTTCGCGCAGTAGTTTCATGTCGGCGGCGCAAGCCGTTTCGACGTCGCCGGCTCGGTCGATGATCCGGCGAGAGAGGATAGGGCCGATGCCGTCGGTGAGCGCGAGTTGGAGCCAATGCCGGAGCGACATGATCACGTTCCAATCAGCAACTGATCGCCTCGACCGCCCGGCGGACGAGTTCGAGGGGCACGTCGTCGCGAATGACGACATGGCCGATGCGGTCCGGCAGGATGAATCGCAGCTTGCCGGATTTCACCTTTTTGTCGAACGCCATGGCGCTTACGACCGCGTCGAGGTCGAGCTTAAGACCGCGCACGGGCAGACCCGCTTTTTTGATGAGGGCGAGGATACGTCGGCGCGAGGCGTCGTCGAGCATCTTCATCTCGACGGCCAGGTGTGCCGCCGCCGCCATGCCCAAGGCGACGGACTCGCCGTGGGAGTATTCGTAGTGGAAAACGTTTTCGATCGCGTGGCCGAACGTGTGGCCGAAGTTCAGGTGGGCACGCTCGCCGCGCTCGAACGGGTCGGCTTCGACGACGCGGGCTTTGATGGCGACGTTGTGGGCGACGAGGTCGGCGAGGAAATCGACGTCGAGGGCTAGTGCCTTACCGATGTCACGCTCAAGTTTTTCGAACCCTGCGGCGTCGCGGATCACGTCGTGCTTGATGCATTCGGCGAGCCCGCCGCGGAGTTCGCGGGTCGGGAGCGTTTTCAACGTCTCGGGGTCGGCGAAGACGGCGATCGGCTGATGAAACGCGCCGATGAGGTTCTTCCCGACGGCATGGTTAACGCCGGTCTTGCCGCCTACGGATGCGTCGACCATGGCGAGCAGCGTCGTGGGAATCTGGACAAACGGCACCCCGCGCAGAACGGAAGCCGCGACGAATCCCGCCATGTCGCCGATGACACCGCCGCCGAGGGCGAGGATTGTCGTGTTACGCTCGACCTTGGCGCGGAGAAAGACGTCGAACGCCCGGGAGACTTGCTCGAGGGTCTTGTGGTCTTCGCCGGCGGGAATGACGCATTCGGCGTCGATCGAAATACCGGAGCCGGCTAGAGCGTCTCGGAGAGTCGAACCAAAGCGTGCCGATACGTTCGAATCGCTCAGCAGCATCGCCCGGCGGGACTGCGTAAGATTCGCAAGTTGCTCGCCGACGCGCCCAAGCAATCCGGCCTGCACCCGCACCTCGTACGGCTTGTCCGCGAGCGCAACGCGAACGAGTTGAGGCGGGGCCGTCATGGCGGCGATTGTAGCGGGAAGCGGCTACGTGCAAAGCGGTGTGGTAGAATGGGGCGAGACATGCTGACGTACGAACAAAAACTCGACGCGGATCTTCAATATGCTCTGAAGGAGGGCAGCATGCACTTCGAGGAGAAGAACGCCGTCCACGACACGCTCCGACGCATCACACGCCGACTGAATGATCTCAGCATCCCCTACGCGGTGGTCGGCGGTATGGCAATGTTCGCCCACGGGTATCGCAGATTTACCGAAGACGTGGACTTGCTTGTCACGCGCGAAGCAATGAACCGCATCATGGCCGAGTTGGAAGGCCTCGGATACGTCCGACCCTTCAGCGACTCAATGACAAAATTGCGCGACACGGATACCGGCGTCCAGATAGAATTCCTAATCTCAGGGGGTTTCCCGGGCGACGGAAAACCCAAGCCCGTGGCATTTCCAGACCCCGCCGGCGTATCGGTCGAGATTCACGGCGCGCTGTATGTCGAGTTGCCTACGCTTGTCGAATTGAAGTTGGCTTCCGGCACTGCGGCACATCGTTTAAAGGATCTGGGCGACGTCCAAGAACTCGTCGCTACGCTTAAGCTCCCGCGCGACCTGTCCGAGCGGTTGAATCCTTTCGTCCGTGCGAAGTACGAGGAACTTTGGGACGCAGTGTTGAACAAACCGGCGGAGGAATAGTTACACCGTCATCCCGCTCGTCTCGTCCGAATGCCGCGCCGCCTTCATCGCTTCCCAGTCGTCGATCGTGATGTTGCACTCGCGGGCCTGGCTGCCCTTGTAGTCGCCCAGAATACCGGCGGCGGCCATGGCCTCGATCAGACGCGACGCGCGGGAGTAGCCGATCGTCAGGCGACGCTGGAGAAGGCTGACCGAGCCACGCTTGGTTTCAAGCACACACTTCACCGCGTCTTCAAACAAATCATCCTTCGCGGCCTCGTCGTCGAGGCTTCCGGAGGCTTTGATCTGCACCAGCTCCGGCTCGTACTGGGCCTCGGCCATGGCCCTGACCATCTTCACGCTTTCGCGGACTTCCTTGTCGTCGATGAAGGTGCCCTGCGACCGCGTCGGCTTGCTCGCCCCCGGCGGCAGGAACAGCATGTCGCCGTGACCAAGCAACAGGTCGGCGCCGTTCTGATCGAGCACGATCCGGCTGTCCATCTTGCTCTGCACGCGGAACGCGATCCGCGTCGGCATGTTGCTCTTGATGAGGCCCGTGACGACGTTTGCCGAAGGGCGCTGTGTCGCGAGGATGAGGTGGATGCCGACCGCCCGCGCCTTCTGGGCGATGCGGACGATGCTGCTCTCGACTTCCTTGCCGCTGGTCATCATCAGGTCGGCCAGCTCGTCGATGATGACGACGATGTACGGGATCCGCTTGGGGATCTTGGCTTCTTCTTCGGGCGTTTCCGGCTTGAGCCGCTCGATGAGCTCTTCCTGCGTGAGCGAGTTGTATCCCTTGATGTTCCGCACGCCGGCTTCGGCGAGCAGCTCGTAGCGCTCGTCCATCTTCTGACAGGCCCAGTCGAGGACGCTAGTGGCCTTGGCCGCGTCGTTGATGACGGGGCACATGAGGTGCGGAATGTCCTTGTACATCGCCATTTCGACCACCTTCGGGTCGAACAGCACGAGCTTCACGAGGTCCGGGCGCTGCTTGTACAGGATGGACATGATGATCGTGTTGATGCACACCGACTTGCCCGAGCCGGTGGTGCCGGCGATCAGGCAGTGGGGCATGGCGGCCAAGTCGGTGATGAGCGGCTCGCCGCTGGCGTCCTTGCCGAGGAAGAGCGGGATCGCCATCTTGGACGCGCTCTCGGGGGCGAGCTGCATCAGTTCCTTAAAGCGAACCTTCTCCTTCTGCTCGTTGGGCACTTCGATGCCGACGGTGTTTTTGCCGGGGATGGGGGCGACGATGCGCACGCTCTCGGCCTTCAGCGAGCGCTGGATGTCGTTGGACAGCGCGCTGATCGCCGACACCTTGATGCCGGGGGCGAGCGCGATCTCGTACATTGTGATGACGGGGCCGGTGTCGATCTCAGTCACGTGGGCGTCGATCTGGAATTCTTTCAGCGCCTGCTCGAGCATTGCGGCCTGCTGGCGGACGAACGACTCCTGGCTCTCCGCGTAGCCGTGCTCGGCGTCGTCAAGGCATTCCCAGCCGGGCAGGTGGTACTCGCCCAGTTCCTTCTGAACCGGCACGGGCGCAACCTGCCGGGGCTTCAGCATGTTCGGCAGCTTGACGATAATGTCGCGCCGAATGGCAGGGGGTGAAAGCGGCGTCGCTTCCGGCGGCGCGGCGGCAACGGCGGTTTCTTCGTCCTGGACCGTGTTCGCGACGGCTCGCTCTTCGGGCGGGGGCACGATCGCGGCTTCCGCGGGGCCGGGGTCCGCGTCGTCTATGAACGCCGACTCGCTCGCCCGTGCCGGCTCGTCGTCGTGGTACGAGATGTCGACCGGCGCATCATCCTCGTCCCACGGCGACTCCGGCGCGGTGACAACCGCCTGGACGGCTTGGGCCGCGACGGCGGCTGAAGCGCCCGATTTGACTTTCTTGGCTGCTTTTAACGCGTCGGTCACAGCGGCCGGCTTTAACGCCGTGGGCTTGGCAAGGGCCGACTTCATCGCACCGATGCGTTCTCCAAACCACGGCAGCGACGGAAGTCTGGGCAAAGAAATTGCCAGCGAAGGCACACTCAGCTTCGGCGCGTGGGTCCGGACGCTGGTGTACGCATGACTGACCATGCCCGGCGCCCGTAGCACGAGATCGTCGGCGGCCAGCAGCAGGCCGATGAGAAGCGTCGTCAGGAGAATGAGCCGCGTGCCGACCGTGTTGAAATGGTTCTGGAGGAAGTTGGCAGTGCCGATCCCGATGATGCCGCCCTGGCCTTCGGGGAAGCCGGTTGCCGAGCCGGGCCGGAAGTGGTGGACGGCGGCGGCAAAGGCGACGGTCAGGAGCATCAATCCGATGGCGCGCATCCACAGGTCGCCGATCCGGCTCCGGAACCCGAGCAGCACGAGGCAAACGCCGGCGAAAAACAGCAGCGGAAAAACGCCTTGGCCTATCGTGAAGAAAAACCAGTACGCGGCGAACGCCCCGACGCTGCCGCACAGGTTATGTGTCTGGGGGTGGGGATAGATCGCGTGGCTCGGCCAATCCGTCGCGTGGAAGCTCGCGAGGCTCAGCAGCAGGAACAGCCAGACGCTGGCGCCGGCGAACAGCAGCACGTTACGAAAAAGGTTGGAACGTTGCATTCGAATACTTGATGGTTGAATGTTGGTTGTGGATGGTGGAAATGCAATGGAACGAGGTTGATTTTTCAGTCTTCAACCATCTACGCTCGACAATCCGCCGTCAACTTTCATTACCGATGTCCAGTGTGGCCAAACCCGCCCGCGCCTCTCTGCGTTTCGTCCAATTCATCCACCTCAATAAACTGCACCGGCGGCACGGGCAGCACGACCATCTGGGCGACCCGCATCCCCCGTTCGATCACAAACGGCTCGGCGCCGTGGTTAATCAGCGGCACGTGGACTTCGCCGCGATAGTCCGCGTCGATGGTGCCGGGCGAGTTCACGAGCGTGATCCCGTGTTTGCTCGCCAGACCGCTGCGGGGCCGGACCTGCGCCTCGTAGCCCGGCGGCAGGGCCATGTGAAACCCGCAGGGGATTAATCGTCTTTCGCCCGGTGCGAGCGTGACCGGCTGCGTGACCGCCGCCGGCAGGTCAAATCCCGCCGAGTCGGCGGTCATGCGCACCGGGAACGGCAAGTCCGCGGCCCCGGGCGCGCGTTTGATCTTTACTGTTATCGGACCATTCAAGGGTTGATCTCCAGTCGAAACGACGGGACGAAGGCACGATGGTAATACCGGACCGGTATTCGGGTTATCGTCTAGCGAATGATTTCTGCGACACCCGTTATCTACAGCCCCGGCCCACGATCCCGCAGGCGCCGAACGTGATAAGGAATAAGACCGCAAGAAATCCGAAAACAACGAGCAAGGCGTGAAAGACTTCCGACCACGATTCTGAGTCCGGTTCCGGCGGAGTCGGGTAGTCGAGAACGGGAAGTTTAAGAGGATATGAGTCTAACGGAGGACGCTCGGGCGACTCGTCCTCAGGCATCACGCCGCTCGCTACTCTCAGATACCTGATGTGCCGAGGAGAGCCGGCTCGTCCCCGACCCGGTCGCAGGCGCTAATTCGTG
>JBKJRK010000158.1:0-3383 GCA_046593135.1 Tepidisphaeraceae bacterium
GGCCGGCACCGAGGACAAAGGCTTGCGTAATCATTCGCCTAACGACGGTTGAAATCTCTGGCGCGTTTCACCGCGCTGCATCGGACGAGCGGGTGCCGATGTCAAATGGTAGGGCGAGACTCTGTCGAGCCGGGGAGGAGGTGACTCTTGCCGCCAACCGCCCCTGCTGGCTCGACAGAGTCTCGCCCTACCGCAAGCTGCGCCCACCGCGCGTTACGGGATGTTATACGCCTCGACCAGGCCGACCCCAGTCGTGCCGTCTTTTTCCTGCACGATCGCGGTGTAGGCGCCGGTCGCGAGATGCGCGAAAATCGCCGCCTCCCGGTCGTCGCTCGGCGCCAGGCCGGTCGAGCTGATGATTCCTTCCTGCGTCTCGCGCCAGTCGTCGTCGAAGGCGAGGAGGGCGCCGTTGCCGTCGCGCAATTCGAGGGTCGGATCCTGCAGCGCGCCCACGACGCCGCTCGCGCCTAACGACGGCCCGAGCGCGCGAACGACGATGTTGGCCTGCGCCGAAGCCTCGTTTGAAATGATGAGACCGCCGATCAGGACCGCGTCGAGGGTCCCGACCAAGCCGCGGGTGCTGATGTTGGCAAATTGCGAGGCCGGGGTCGGGTCGAGATCGTAAGCTTCGACGAGGGCGTTGCCGGTGGTGGCGTTGCTCCCTTGGAGAACGGCGGTGTAGGCGCCCGGGTCGAGCGTGGCCAGAATGGCCGACTCGCGCTCGTCGTTAGGCTGGAGGCCGGTCGCGGCGATCGCACCTTCCTGCGTCTCGCGCCAGTCATTGTTGGAGAAAAGGAGGGTGCCGGTGCCGTCGCGCAGCTCGAGCGTGGGATCCTGCAACACACCGTTGACCCCAAAGTCGGCGAGCGAGGGCCCGATCCCGCGCAGGATGACCTGCTTCGGCGTCGTGCCGCTGACGATGAAGCCGCCGATCAGGACGTTGTCTCCGGTCCCGACCATTTCGCGGGTCGAAATATTGAGCTGGCGCGCGGTCACGAGAAAGGAACCGGCGTCGTTAGGCTCGGTCTCCGAGAGAAACTCCGAGAGGTTGATCGTGGGATCGGCATCGGCGTTTCCGGCCGGCCCGCCGAGTGCCGGATCGTCGATCTGGTCGAGCGAGAGGCGCGAGGCTTGGAAACTGGTGAAGTCGACCTCCGGCGCAATTCCGACGCGAGTGATAAAAGGATCGGGGTTTCCAGTACGAGTATCGACCCAGACCGGAACCGCGGGGACATCGGGGCTGGTCGAAGGTGCGATGCCAAGGTAATCGCCCAGCATGTAGCCGCCCTGGGTTAGCGGGGCGAGGCTGGCGTCGGTCGTTTCACTCGTTAGGCGAAGGTTCGGCCCCCAGGTGGCGCCGCCGTCAAAAGACTGCGCGAGGTAGAGATTGCAAAGAACGGTGCTCCCGCCGCTGTCCCGCTGATCGTAGAACGAGACGGTCAGGGTTTGCCCGTCGGGCGAAGCGGAGATGGCGGGATTAAAAACGCCGGTATTGGGATTGTCGCTAATCGGGAGCGGCGTCGACCAGCCGGCGCCGGCATCGGTCGATTTGGTGAAGAGGATTTTGCGCGTGGCGGCGGCGCTGAATCCCTGGTAGACAACGTAGAGATTGCCGCTCGTGCGATCGGTCGTGGCCGATGGCAAAAATGCTCCAGTGCGGATCGAGGGCGGCGTATAGCGCGAAACCGTCGTGACCAGCGTCGGCGCGCCAAAGATGGTCCCGCCGTCATTGGAAAGGACCATGTCGATCTGCTCGCCACCGCCGCCCTGGAAATTCCAGTAAATGATCGCAACCCGGCCGTCGGGCAGAAAGACCGGCTGCGAGCCCTGCGTGCTGAGGCTGGCGGAATGCACCGGCAGCGCCGAGCTCCACGTCACGCCGTGATCGTCACTGTAGGAGCGCAGGATCGGCGACGCGTCGGTCGTTCCAAAAAGCGTCCACGTCACCAGGATGCGCCCGAGAGTCGGGGTCCCGATGAAGGTGTTCACCGCCATCCAGGGCTTGTCCGGAAAATTACTTGGATTGGCCGGTTCAAAAACGACCGCCGGTGGTTCGAAAGTCGCCCCGCGGTCAAGCGATCGGCTGACGAGGATGATCCCCTGGGTGAAGTCCGCGTCGAGCGCGCCTTCCGTATTGAGGAAAATCCGTCCGGCCAAATCGATCCCAGCCACGGGATCGGTTGCGCGCGGGTAGGGACCGCCGGTGACAGTGGTGAGATCGGGAATCAGTGCCCGCGTCCAACTCAGCCCGCCATCCTGCGTGACCGAGTAGCCGCAATCGACAGCGCCGCCGTCGGTGAACCGGCCTTCCTGGAAGGTGGCGACGAGAAAATCTGGGTCGTTAGGCGAGCGCACAATGTGGGGCTCGGCTTGCGCCCGCATGTTGGCCGGGAGCGGCGCCGGGTCGTCGCCGAGGCGGAGGTTGGGCGCGACCCGCAGGTCGAGCGCGACGGCCGCCACGGCTTCGGAGCCGGCGGCAGGGCGGGCCGGCGGCCGAACAAGATCGCCGCCGCGATCGAGCAGGCTGAGCGCGCCAGAGGAGAGGCGCTCGAGCGGGACGTTCTGCAAGGCGGCCGGCCAGAGGCTGCGATCGGGCGCCGGCATGGAAGTGCCGGGAGCCGGGGCCGCATTAATCGTTAGGCAAACAAAACAAGTCGCAGCCGCGAAGAAAGCGACCAGCCCGGCGGAAGGATTTTTTTTTCTCAAATCCCGGAAATTTATGCCACGTCGTCGGTGACACAAGGGGAGCGCATCGGCGAAAGTGACTGCGAGGTTTAGTCCAGGTTATATACTTCCATCAGGCCCACCCCGGTAGTGTCTCCCGCTCCTTTCACGATGGCGGTGTAAGCGCCCGGCGGCAGGCTGGCGAGAATGGCCGATTCCGCATCTTCTGTCGGTGGTATACCGGTGGCAGCGATCTCCGTTTCCTGGCTGTCCTTCCAATCGTCGTTTGAGGAAAGCAGAGTGCCGGCGCCGTCACGCAGCTCCAGGAAAGGATCAAGGAGCGGGTTTGGAATTCCAAAGGGGCCGAGGGCGGGGCCGATCGCGCGCACCAGCACTGTCGCAAGCCCGGTATCGGTCGGGCCGACGATGAAGCCGCCGATCATGACGTTGTCGCCGGTGTCGACAAAGCCGCGGGTGCTGATGTTGGCCAGAATCGGCCCGAGCGACTCGTCGATATCGTAAACTTCGACCAGACCGACGCCGGTCCCGCCGGCGGTGCCGCGGACGATGGCGGTGTAGCCGCCGGGCTCGAGGGTGGCGACGATGGCGGATTCCAGGTCGTCGTTAGGCGCGAGGCCGGTGTCCTCGATTTCCGTCTGCTGGCTATCCTGCCAGTCGTCGTTCGTGATGACCGAGCCATCGGGCTGGTGCAGTTCGAG
>JBKJRK010000156.1:0-3339 GCA_046593135.1 Tepidisphaeraceae bacterium
TGCTTCGTGATGGCCGTTGGCAGCGCTGCATCTTCCAGCTTCCGTGAGTCGCTTGCCGTCTCCGGCGGCAGCACGATCATGGTGAGGTGGTTCGGGGAGTGGACCTGGGCATTCCTCACACTCATCGGGTGTGTCCTGGCGGTTCTCGCCTATGCGTCGTCGCGACGGAGACGGTGGGCATGGCACCTGACGCTCGTGGCGTATGGTATCGGCGTGCTAGGAAGTCTATGGCAGGTGAGCGTTGGCATCCGACAGGGTTGGGTCGCTGCGGCAATCAACGGAGCGGTCTTCGCCTATGCGTCTACCCAGGGTGTTCGCCGGGCTTATCTCCGACGGGAACTGATGGTTGAGCGAGGCGTCGGCCGCGTTCAAGAGAAGGTGGTTTGAATCCATCCCCCAGCATAGTCGGCGTGCAGCATGCCCTGCCGTCAGAAACAAACCATCATCGCGCTGTCGGCGGATCGCTTTTCCTCGGTCCGCGATTCCGCTAAAACAATCCGCCTATGCCGACCTGGGAGTTAACGCCGCGGGACGTGCCGAAGATTTCGACGCGGTTTCGGACGATCGTGACGCCGATCCCGGCGCCGGGGTCGATTCCGATCCTTGACGAATTGCGCAAGTGGGAGCCGCAGTCGATGAGCGGGCAGCCGCCGATCCTGTGGGACAAGGCGCAGGGATTTCAAATCTCAGATCGCTGGGGAAACACCTGGCTCGACTGGTCGTCGGGCGTATTGGTGGCCAACGCGGGGCACTCGCACCCGCGCATCGTGGAAGCGATTGTCGAACAAGCCCAGTCCGGCCTGTTGCACAACTACTGCTTCCCCTCGGAAATCCGCGCGACGCTCGCGCGGGCACTCGCCGAAGCGGCGCCGGCGGGGTTGAAGAAAGTCTTCCTGCTGACCACCGGGGCCGAGACGACCGAGTGCGCCATCAAGCTCTCGCGCACGCAGGGCCATAAAATCGGGGGAAAGAACAAGCTGCACATCGTCAGCTTCGCCAACGCTTTCCACGGCCGGACTCTTGGAGCCCAGATGGCCGGGGGAATTCCGGCGCTGAAGCAGTGGATCATCAACCTCGACCCGGCGATGGTGCAAGTGCCCTTCCCCGACGGCTTCCACAACCCCGACACGAGCTTCGAAGGGTTCCTCGCGGCGCTCAGGCAACAGAACGTCTCGCCCGATCAGGTTGCCGGGGTCATCCTGGAAACTTACCAGGGCGGCACCGCCAGTTTCGCCCCGCCGGCGTACATGCAGCAGCTTCGCAAATGGTGCGACGAGCACCGGGTCGTGCTCACGTTCGACGAAGTGCAGGCCGGCTTCGGCCGGTGCGGCACGTTCTGGGGTTTTGAGCACTACGGCATCACGCCGGACCTGATCTGCTGCGGCAAGGGCATCACCAGCGGCTTACCGCTGTCCGCGGTAATCGGGCGCGCGGAACTGATGGACCTGTACCCGCCCGGCTCCATGACCAGCACGCACACGGGCAACCCGGTCTGTGCCGCCAGCGCTCTGGCCAACCTCCGCGTCATCAAAGACGAAAAACTCGTCGAGAACGCGAGGCGTGTGGGCGACATCCTCCAGTCGGAGCTGCACCGCATCGCCAAGCGCTACCCGACACGCGTCGGCGCGGTCCACGGCAAGGGGCTCGTCGCCGCCGTGCAGATCATTAAGCCCGGCGGCACCGAGCCCGCCCCCCCTGACCCCGACGCCGCCTGGGCGATCATCCGCCGGTGCGTCGAAGCCGGCCTGATGCTTTTCAGCCCCGTGGGCCCCGGCGGCGGCAGCGTGAAGATCTGTCCGCCGCTGACGATTACCGAAGACGCCGTCCGCGAAGGCGCGGCGGTGCTGGAAGAAGCGATGGCAAGCGTGCTCTGAAGCGACAACGTGGCGCGGGCGTCTCGCCCGCGTCTTCTTTCACCCGAAAACGCGGGCGAGATGCCCGTGCCACGAACATCCATGCCGACACCTCTTCAAATCACCATGATCGGCGGCGGGATGATCGCGAAGGATCAGATCCTGCCGTCGCTGTATCACCTCCAGCGTCTCGACGTCGTCGGTCCAATCCGCATCGTCGCCCGGCGGTCGAAAATGCTCCGAGAGCTCGCGGAGACGCCGGGGCTGCTGGGGGGCTTCCCGGGGCAGAGTTTTGAAGCGCACCCGCCGTTGTCGGAAGAGCCGGGCAAGTCTCATCCGGATTTGTATCGAAAGATCATCGAACAGATGCCGCCGGGACAGATGGTGATCGTGGCCACGCCGGAGCAGACGCACAACGAGATCATTCGCTTCGCGCTGGAGCACGACCAGCACGTGCTGTCGGTGAAGCCGTTGGTGATGACGCACCAAGACGCGGCGGACATCGAGCAGATCGCGCGCGACCGCGGCCTCTTTGTCGGCGTGGAGTACCACAAGCGGTTCGACCGTCGCAGCCTCGAAGCCAAGGCGCGATTCGCCGACGGCCAGTTCGGCGACTTCCGGCTCGGCGAGGCCAAGCTGATCGAGCCGTGGAACTACCGCGACTCGAATTTTCAGAACTGGTTCACGAAGGACCAGACCGACCCCTTCACCTACATCGGCTGTCACTACGTCGACCTCGTTCACTTCATCACGGGACTCAAGCCCATCGAAGTAAGCGTGCGCGGCGTGGAGGGCACGTTCCCCAACGGCAACGTCGCCTACATGTGGTCCGCAGGTCGCGTCGTGTTCGAGAACGGCGGCGTCCTCAGCGTCGTCAACGGCCTCGGATACCCCGACGACGCGGCGGGCAGCAACGATCAGGGCATTACGCTGTGGTTCGAATCCAACACCGGCGGGAACAACGGGGGTACGATGATCGCCCACGACGACCAGTACCGCGGCGTCCAATACAGCTTCGCGAAAGGTTCGGCGGGGAAGCTATTCCAATTCGTGAACCCGGATTACTTTCGCCTGGTCGCGTGGGAAGGCGAAGGCTTAAAGCCGGTCGGCTACGGGTATGATTCGGTGGAGGCCAGCGTCCGCGCCGCGACGCGAGTGGCGGGCGAACCCGACCTCGCCCGCCGGCAGGGAGTGCTCCGCGAAATCGACGAGAAAAAACTCATTGCCACCCCCGCCAACTCGGCTTACAACGAGCTCGTCATCGAGGCCGCCCGGCTGTCGATTACCAACGGCGGGTGCAACGTCCGAATTCGGTACGACGGTACGCCGGGGGTCGAACCGGCATAGTGAATCGACAACATTTTGAAACCACCGTTCAGTCCTCTACACTTTTTAACTGAGTCAGCCATTTTCTAACCAACGGAGAGGTGCATGCCTTCGATTTTCACGCGCGTTCGTCCGGCCCGTCGCAACAGCCAACGCTACC
>JBKJRK010000531.1:0-5618 GCA_046593135.1 Tepidisphaeraceae bacterium
GCCCCTATTTAGCTTGCCACTAAAGGTGTGCTCGATTCATTGGGAGTATTACTTCTTTTCCACAATGCTGTGTTCGTGAGCCGGGGACGTGATCGGCACCCCTGCTTTGATGACGGCACCGCCGTCGCCGGACGGCGAGGGGTGCGCCGTCAAGACGTCTTGCGCGACTTTGTCCACCGCCACTTGCGTTTGCCGCTGCCATTCGCCGTTGACGCGGGCGAATCGCGTCACGAGTGATTCTTCGAACTTATTCTTGCACCACGCCCGAACCGCGACGGTACAGAGGTCCGGGCTGGCGGTGACCCAGTTGTAGGCGTTGGGCTCGCCCCGCCTGCGAGTGCTGGTGGCGGTGCCCGCCTGGATCGACAGGATCGACCGCTTGGCGGACTTGTAATGCGAGCGGAGGTCGTCGTGATACGCCAAGTGCAGGTGGCCGGCCAGGAGCAGGTCCACGCCACAGTCGGCGAGCTCGTCGAGGTACGTTTCGCCGTCGCGGATGACGTCCGCCTGCGGCTCGCGCGGGGGCGGGATAAAGGGGTGATGAGTCACGACGACCTTGACCATTTTCGGCGGCAAGCCGCACATGCGGGTTTTGATCTCGACCAATTGCTCTTCGCTGATCCACCCGCTTTTGTGCGTGAGCGAACGGGCCGTGTTGATGCCCAAAACGACCATTTGCTCGTCGCGGTACAGCGGCCGCAGGTCGGCCGTGATCAGCCGGCGGTACTTCGCCAGCGGAAAAAACGCCCGCCGAAAAACGTCGAACAGCGGGACGTCATGATTCCCCGGCACCACCAACTGCGGCGTCGGCAGCCGCTTCAGATACGCCGCCGCCTGCCGGTACTGCCCCTCGCGGGCGCGCTGCGTCAGATCCCCGCTCACCACAACCAACGACGGCTTCCGCTCCGCCAAATCCGCCACCAGCGCCTCGGCGACTTGCTGATCGAGCCGGCCGAAATGCAAATCCGAGATGTGGGCGATCGTTCGCATGGTCGAGGAGAAGAGACAAGGCGACAAGGGGACCGGGAGACAAGGCGACCGCGCTACGAGAAAGGGCCAATTACCCAGTCGTCGGGATGAGTGGCCATGTGGACGATCCGCCCCAATAATTCTTCGTAACCGGCGTCGAGCGGGGCGGCGTCTGCCGACTCCATGTACTGACATCGAAAAGAAACCTCCACCCAAGTCTGTGTCTCCGCGGCTTCCGACTCGGCATCGCTGAGTTTTGCCACAAATGCAGCCGAATACCTGCGTTTCCTCCAGGCCTCTGCCAGATTTGCGGCAACGGAACGCGACGAGCGCCTCATTTGGTCGGTGAGCGAAAAGCGTTCGTCGGGCGGAAATGCCTTGCTTAGCTCGAATACGCGCATGGCCAAATCCATCGCCCGTTGCCAAACTCGCAGATCTCGAACCGACTGAATCTTTGCCATGATCCGCTCTCAATCATTTCCCCTTGTCTCCTTGTCTCCTTGTCTCTTCTCCATTTACCGAGGGCATAATCACCTTCAACCCGCCGCGCCGCAGGCGGTAGTGTAGCGGCGTGTGGAAGTCTGTCACTTCGCCGTCGACGGTAACGCGGGCGTGTCTGTGCGGCGTTTCGATGGTGAACTCGGGCAGCACGATCACTTCGAATTTCCGGGCGCTTTCGATTCGCCGGAACGCGGCACGGATCGCCAGCCAGGCCACGCCCCACCAGCTTGTCGACCGCGCGAGAAATACGTTGAGCGCGTCACGCCCGGTGTGGGCGACCTCCTCGACGCCGAACGCTTTCAACTGGTGAACGTTGTTGCAGATGACGACCGACGGCGTCACCCGGCGGAGAACGGTGTCGCCGAACCGCAACTTGATCCGCATGACGGGCAACCGGGTAAGCGCCTTCAGGAATGCGACGAACATTGCGACGATTTTCCGCCGGCCGAGCGCCGTGCGTTGCGCGTCGCGGTGCTTGACGAGCATCGGATGCAGCCCCAACCCTGACACGCTGAGAAAGACGTGCCCGTTCACCTCGGCGACGTCGAGATCGGTCGCCGTGCCGCGGGCGAGTGCCGCGATGGCTTCATCAAGGTCGAACGGAACGTTGAGTTCCTTGGCGAAATGGTTGTACGTGCCGAGCGGAAGGACCGCGAACGCGACGGGACCGCCGACCAGGGCGTTGGCGATAGTGTTGAGCGTCCCGTCGCCCCCGCCGGCGACGACGGCGTCGAACCCCTCGGCGCCGGCCTGGCGGGCGGTGTCGGCGAGTTGCCCGCCTTCAACCGTCCGGACGTCCACCTCTACACCCGCCGCCTCAAAACCCGCGCGGATGCGCTCGGGCTCATCCCGCGTCGTCGATGCCGACAGCGTTCCGGCGGCCTGGTTCAGAATCACGAGTACGCGCATGATGCCGAGAGTACGCGCGACCTCGGAATGCCGGAAGGAGGAAACCTTGCACGATCGGGCGTGATCTGCCTGGGTTTAAATAGGAGCGTGGGATTGTTAAACGATCAAGGAGCCGCGACCGTCAGGGAGCGGTAGTGTTTCTCTTTAGGAAACCGCTCCCTGACGGTCGCGGCTCTTTTCAGTCGTTTCCGAATCACGGTCATTTATTTATCTCAAGCGCCTAAATTGGTCGCGATTCTGAAACACTCTGAGGCTAACTCGGCCCTGCGATCCTCCGCTAACCGGCAAACGGGTGTTTCAGAATCGTGCGTGCCGATTAGAAAAACTCAACACAGAGCACACGGAAACACTCAGAAAGATGAATTTTCAACTTCATTTCTCAGTGTTCTCCGTGTTTAACCGACAGCTATTTGTCAGGAGCTCTTAGCCTCGCTGGTATTGCCTGCAGGGTCGGGGTGGGTTGTGGAGTGTACGTCTTGCTGCGTAAAGCCGGTCGCGCGGTAGCCGGCATCGGCGATCGCATCCATGAGTTCACGGGCCGTCACGGAATCACGGCCGTATAAAACCGAAGCTTGTCCGCTGGGGAAATCGACCTCAACTTCGTGAACCCCGGCATGACGAACCAGACTCTTACGAATCGCGTGCTCGCACTTGTGACAGTGCATGCCTTCGATTCGGATCAACGCCAGCTGGTCTCGGAACACGTCCGCCGACATGTACACCTCCAACGACCCACACGGTAGCGAATCCCCGGCCTATATATCAAGTGCGCAAATTGTAACTTTAGAATCCATCGGACACGGCCACATTGACACTTGAGTGGGACGTTTTTTCCGCCCCCTTGTTTTGCACAACCGATGTCGCGGATCAACCAAGACGTTGAATCCCCTTTCTGGCACCGCAAAGACGTTCCCCACAATTTCTCGCTGCCCGGCACGATAGTTGTAACACCGAGTTTGCCGTGATTCGACCGACGCATCGATCGAGTCGCGGGAGCTGGGTCGTACGATTTCCCGCTCAGTTTTTAATATCGCCCGCATATTCCGACCCACGCTGAACCCCGGGTCGGAACCCCATAGCCCGCAGCCGACACGGTTTCCCGTGTCGCCTGTTTTTTTGTGTATACAATTATGCTTGATCCCAGAAAGGGCCAACGGCTTGCCCGCCGTGGCCGCTCCTCTTACGGTCTGCGTCACGTATGATCGTCTTGATCGATAATTACGACTCGTTCACCTACAACATTGTCCAGAAGCTGGGCGAGGTCGACCCGACCCGCCCGGTCCAGGTCTTCCGAAACGACAAGGTGACGGTCCAGCAGGTCGAAGACCTCAAGCCCACGCACCTCGTCATCTCTCCCGGCCCGTGTACCCCACGCGAAGGCGGCGTGAGCAACGACATGATCCGCCACTTCGGCCCCAAGCTCCCCGTGCTCGGCGTCTGTCTCGGCCACCAGTGCATCGGCTTTACCGCCGGCGCCATCGTCGAACGCGCCGCCCGGTTGATGCACGGCAAGACCGACCAGATTCACCACGACGGCCGGACGATCTACGAAGGCATGCCCAACCCCTTCACCGCCACGCGGTACCACAGCCTGATCATCCGCCAGGGAACGCTCCCGCCCGAATACGAGATCACCGCATGGACCGAACAGGACGAAATCATGGGCCTCCGCCACAAGACCTGGCCCCTCGAAGGCGTGCAATACCACCCCGAAAGCTTCTTGACGGAACAGGGTGAGCGGTTGCTCGCCAACTTCCTCAAGAAATAGCGCCACCTCTCCATCTCGCGCAAACCAACGAATACCCCCGCCCGCCCCACTTAGCCGCTCCGCTCGCGGAGCGCGACCGCAACCACGACGACGACCGCAACTCTTCCACGACGTGCCCGGGCAAACAATTCCCTCAACGCCCGTACGGCACCACCATCTTCCATCGCTGTCTGCGCTTCCCTTCCTTCACCGGGTTGTCGTTCACGTAATCAATCGCATTGAACACCCACCCCTCCCGGTCGATAAACACCTTCCAATACTTCCGTGCCCAAGGACTCGGAGTCTTTCCTTCTGAATCCGCAAATTGCAACTGTGGATGCAATCCTTCCATCAATAATTGCTGCGTGGCCCTGCCTTTCAGGTGTGCGACAATCTGCGAAATCGATCGCCCGTGCCGCCCTACGATGAGATGACAGTGATCGCGCCGCCGGGCGAGCCCGGCGGCTAAGTAGGGCGTGTCGTGTTAATCTCTCGCAGGACCGCGTCGGATGGCGGCACGCCCGAAACGCGCCGTGATCTGATCGACGGCGTGGTCGACGCGCCGCTGCTTTTCGGCGCCTTCGTCGGCGAAGAGTTCCAACTGCGGCTCGCCGCCGGTCAGGCGAGTGGCGGTGACCCCGATGAGGCGGACGGGCCGGAACCCGCGGGCCCAGACGTCGAACAAATCGCGGGCGGCTTGCCAGATGGGTTGCGTGGTGTCGACGGGCGTGTCGAGTTTCTTGGCGCGTGTCACGGTTTCAAAATCGCCGAATCGGATTTTCACCGTGACGCCATGGGCGAGCAACTTGTGTTTTCGAAGGCGAGCGCTGACCTGCTCGGCTTGTTCGAGGATGACCGCACGCACGGCTTCGGGGTCGGCAAGGTCTTCGCCGAACGTCTGCTCGTGGCCGATGCTCTTGGCTTCGCCTTCACTCGTAACTTCGCGGTCGTCGAGCCCGAACGCCAGCCGGCGGTAGTGTTCGGCGTCGGAGCCGAGCCGGCGCGCGAGTATTTCCGGATCGAGCTTGCGGAGATCACCGATCGTTCGCACGCCGATCGATTCGAGCCGGGCCGCGGTCTTCGGGCCGATGCCCCAGATTTTGCCGATGGGCAGCGGCGGGAGCACGCGGTCCACGTCCTCTGGCCGAATTACGGTCAACCCGTCCGGCTTATCCATGTCCGACGCCAGCTTGGCCAGAAACTTGTTCGACGCCACGCCGACGGAACCGGTTAATTTCGTCTCGATACGGATGCGGTCTTTGATTTGTCGGGCAATTTTCTCCGGCTCCCCGAAGATCTTCTGGCTCCCCGTCACGTCGAGAAACGCCTCGTCAATGCTGAGGGGTTCGATCGCCGGGGTAAAACTCTCGAGGATCGCCATCACCTTTCGCGATTCTTCGCGGTAGCGGTCGAAATGGCCGCGCACGATGATCGCCTGCGGGCAGAGTCGCCGCGCCACCGCCATCGGCTGCGCCGACCGGCACCCGTAGAC
>JBKJRK010000563.1:0-2616 GCA_046593135.1 Tepidisphaeraceae bacterium
AGGTGCAGGCGGAACTTTTCACGGTCGGCTCCCATCTCGCCGCCCCCGAACACGCGCCCCGCACCGCATCGCTCCCCGCCATCGACGACGCCTGGATCGCGCGGCTCGAAATGCAAATCGACACCGCCGAGGCCACGCTCCCCCCTTTGCGCAATTTTATCCTACCCGGCGGCACCGAACTCGCCGCCCGGCTTCACCTCGCCCGAACCGTCTGCCGACGGGCCGAACGCCTGCTCGTCGCCTTTTCAATGGACCGGCCGGTGAACACCGTGATCCTGACGTATCTCAACCGACTGAGCGACTGGCTGTTCGTCCAGGCGCGGCGGGCAAACCACCGAGCGGGACATCCGGACATTCCATGGTCCACGAAGGAACACGAAGGGAAGAGCTGAGAGAGGATAGCGATAGCGGATAGAAGATAGAGGATAGAGCACCGCTTTCTCCTCGCGCTATCTTCTATCCTCTATCATCTCTTCGTGGCCCTTCGTGCCCCTTCGTGGACGCGTACAATTCGGCGTGTCCGCCGCCACACTCCTGCGCTTCGCCGCCGTGAATGATGATGCGGCGGAGGCGACGAAAAAACTCCAGAAGCAGGCGATCCTCGCTGATTATTTCAAGGCGATCGAGAACGACGACGACATCCGCCGGGCCGTCCGTTTCGCCGCCGGGCGGCCTTTTGCGGCGACCGACGAGCGGGTGCTGAACGTTGGCGGCGCGCTGGTCGGCGAAGTCGTCCTCGACATCCTTCGAATTCCGCCAGACGCCTATCGCGACTTGGTTCGCCGCAGCGGTGAAATCGGCGAAGGCGTCGCGAAAGTCTGGGGCGATCGTTCCGGGGTGAGCGCAAGCCCGACTGCTCCAGAGGCTGCGTCGCCACAACTGCTCACACTTCACGATCTTTCTCAAGCGTTCGACGACCTCGCCGCCACGGGGGTGTGGCAATCGAAGCGATCCATCCTCCACGGCCTGTTCACCCGCTGCGCCCACCCGCGCGAGGTGGCGTATCTGGCGAAGGTCATCTTCGGCGACTTGCGCACCGGCGTGCAGGAAGGCGTGCTGCATGACGCCATCGCTAAGGCGTTTGACCGCAAGCGCCCGGCGATCCAGCGGTGTCATCTTCTCGTCGGCGACCTCGGCGAGGTCGCCGTCCTTGCCAGGCATGACGCCTGCGCCTCCGCGCAGTTCCGCCTCTTCCATCCCGTCCAGTTCATGCTCGCCACGCCGGTCGAAACGGCGGCCGATGCCGCCGGCGCAATATCAGGCCGAACGTTCTACGCGGAGGACAAGCTCGACGGCATTCGCGCCCAGGTTCATAAGTCCGGCGACGGTGCCGACGCCCGGGTGGCGATCTACACGCGCACGATGGACCGCACCGACGCCAGCTTCCCCGACGTCGTTAAAACGATTCGCTCGCTGCCGGGAGAGTTCCTGCTCGACGGCGAAATCGTGCCGTGGTGCGACGGGCGCGTGCTGCCGTTCGCCCACATCCAGAAGCGGCTCGGGAGGAAGGTGCTGACGCCGAAAATTCTGCGCGAAAACCCGGCGGCGTTCATCGCGTTCGACATTCTTTACGGCGACGGCGAATTGCTGATGGATCGGCCACTGCGTGAGCGGCGAGTTGTTCTCGACAGTTTCGCGACGGGAGGCGACGAAGCATTTCCCCACCCTCACCCTTTGGGAGAGGGTGAGGGTGAGGGCGCGTCGCCCGTACAGGTGCGCATCTCGCCGGTCGCGCGCCCTCACCCTGACCCTCTCCCGGAGGGAGAGGGAAGAAGAGGCGTTCCGGCGTTGTTAACGACTTCTACCGTCGAAGTCTCGGCCGCCGAGCAGGTTCAATCCGTCTTCGACACGGCTCGGGAGCGCCGCAACGAAGGGATTGTTCTGAAGGACGCCGCGTCCCCGTATTCGCCGGGGCGGCGGGGGCAGATGTGGTTCAAACTGAAGACTCACCTGCCGACGCTCGACTGCGTCGTCACCGCCGCGGAGTACGGGCACGGCAAACGGCGGGACGTACTGAGCGACTACACCTTCGCGGTCTGGGACCGCGAACCGAGCGAGCCCGGCGCAACCCTCGTCAACATCGGCAAGGCGTACAGCGGCGTCACAGACGAAGAAATCGGCCGGCTGACAGAGTTATTCCTCCAGTTGTCGCGGGGACAGGCGGGCCGCGTACACGTGGTTGAGCCGAAGATCGTGCTGGAGATTGCGTGCGACCAGATCCAGTCGAGCAAGCGCCACGCGAGCGGCTACGCGTTGCGTTTCCCGCGGATCAAACGCGTCCGCTGGGACAAGCGGCCGGAAGACGCGGACCGACTGGCGCGGGCGACCGAAATCTTCCAAAGCACCCCTAATTTTGCCCGATCAACTCAGACGCTCGATTTGCTCCCGAAACCGGAGCCGACATTATTCGACTTACTCGACTCGACTCGACTCGACGCGAGGCGTGACGCCTGAGGAGTGATGCGTGAAACGGCATGTGTTTCACGCATCACTCCTCACGCGTCACGCTCCCGGGTTGTGGCGACGTGCGTTTGCCCGCCGTATACTTCCGCGGCGTAGTTCGGGCGGTTAGCTCAGTTGGTTAGAGCATCTCGTTTACACCGAGAGGGTCAGGGG
>JBKJRK010000005.1:0-3229 GCA_046593135.1 Tepidisphaeraceae bacterium
TGCGACGGCGTCTTTTTTCTCGTCGCTCGCGCGTTCAGGCTCGCGGGCGAAGAAGCTGTAGATCACCATCAGCCCGACGCCGACGCACAGCAGGGTGTCGGCGACGTTGAAAATCCAGGGGAATGCTTCGCGCCCGAAAACGTATTTGCCGGGCAGCATGTACAGCATGTCGCGCACGTAGCCGAACATCAGGCGGTCGTACAGGTTGCCAAGCACGCCGGCCAGCAACATGCCAAGGACGATCTGATAAAACCAGCGACGCCCGCTTGTGGCGAACAGATAGACGAGGAACCCGATGGCGGCGACCGACACCACGGCGAATAGCTTCTGAAGGCCCTGTCCGCGACCGAAGACGGCGCCTTCGTTGACGGTCACGCGCAGGTGCAGCCAGCCGGGGAGCGGGCGGGCGGTGTACGAATCGACTTGCAGATGGCCGCTAAACGGGTCACGTTCGAGCGTGGCCTGCGGGTCGACAACGAGGGTGTTCCACGCCCGCGATTTGCTCCACAGGTCGAGGCCGAGGCCGAAGACCGTCGTCAGGATAAAGATCAGGATCGCGGCCGGCGAGCGGAGCGCCGACCCGTGCGAACTTGGGATTTCGGATTTCGGATTGTCAGAAGTCACAACGCGATCCTAGACCTGATGCGAAGCCTCCGTCGGCAAATCCGCAATCCCAGATTCAAATGGGGCCTTTGAAAAACCTCGTGGCACGGGTCTCCCAACCCGTGTTTTTCACGGAAAGACACGGGTTGGGAAACCCGTGCCACGCATGGATTCACCCGACGCGCCCCATCCCCATCGGGCGTTGCGTGAGCCGGGCGTATTCGATGGAGTGGCGTGCCCACGGCTGGGCTTCGAGGCGCGGCTTGCCGATCGCCTTGCCGGTGCCTTCGCAGATGCCGTAGGTCCCGTTCTGGATTTTCGCCAGGGCGGCGTTAATTTCACGCAGCAGGCCGCGGTCTTTTTCGACGAGGCCGAGGGTGAATTCCTGTTCGTAGTTGTCAGTGCCCATGTCGGCCATGTGGAGCGGCAGGGTGGACAGGTTGGTCCCGGCGGAAGTGCGCAGGGCCTCGCTCTCCATCGAGTACATGTCGCCGACGAGATCGCGCCGTTTCTCGAGAAGAAGGTCGCGGAAATGCTCGAGTTCCTTCGAGACGAGACCGGCCTGGTTCTTCCGAGGCTTGCCATTGGTCGGAACGGCCTCGGGAATGACCATCGGGCGGGGCGGTTCGGGCTTCCGCGAGAGGGTTGGCTGGAAGGCCCTGCCCTTGGCGACAACGGCTTTAACAGGGGCCGTCGGCATGACTACCGCTCGTTTACCGATGGCCGGCTTGCCAACGCCCGGTTTGGCGGCCGAAGGCTTAACCGAAATGGCTTTGGAAACATGAGATCCGTTGGCCTTTGCACTCACTTTCGGAAGGGCCGCGGAAATAACCGGACGCGAAGCATTCTTCGACTTGGCGGCCACCACGGCTGTTTTCGCCGGCTTGGCCTTCGATGCCGCCGTCGCAACAACAACCTTGCGACCGGCTGGCTTTTTCGCCACAGAGGGCTTGCGGGACGCTTGTCTTGCCACGATAGTCCCTCGCTCCTTTCAAATGGATTCGTCGACGGCCGGTTTTGGTCCCTATTGGCCCCGGACCGAAAAGATTTGCAAGTATAAACCCGCAATGGCCTTGCCGTCAACATTGACACAGTTATCGGTACCCCTAAATTAGCCCCTCGTCTGGCAATCGAATGATATTCTTCTCGTTAAAATCGCCGGTTGCTGTTTAATCCGGTCGCCTTGTTAAACCGCAACGGTTCCCAGTCTCAAGGTTCCCATGAAGATCAGTCTCGAATGGCTCAGCCAATATTTGCCAGGCGCGCTCACTGCAGAGCAGGCAGGAGAAGCACTTACGAACGGCGGGCTGCCGGTGGAAGCGTTCGAGCGGCACGGCGACGACACCGTCGTCGACGTCGAAGTCACCAGCAACCGCGGCGACTGCTTGTCCCATGTCGGGATCGCCCGCGAGTTGGGAGCCTTGTTAGGACGAGAATTTAAAGAACTTGCTCCGAAAGCTCGGGAGGGGGCGGCCCATACTAGAGACGTAACATCGGTCGAGATCGCCGCGGCGGACTTGTGTCCTCATTACACCGCCCGCGTGTTGCGAAATGTCAAAATTGGTCCCAGCCCCGATTGGATGATCCGCCGGCTCGAGGCGGTCGGCTTGCGGCCGATTAATAACGTCGTCGACGTCACGAATTACGTCATGTTCGAGACGGGCCAGCCGCTGCACGCGTTCGACTTCGACAAACTAGACGGCAAGCGCATCGTCGTCCGGCGGGCGGGCGATAAGGAAAAGCTCGTCAGCATCGACGGCCACGAGCGGCAGCTCGCACCGGGCATGCTGGTGATTGCCGACGCGGCCCGGCCGGTCGCGCTGGCGGGCGTCATGGGCGGACGCGACAGCGAAGTCTCGAACGCGACCGTCAACGTTTTGCTCGAATCCGCGCGCTTCGACCCGCTCAGCGTCCGCAAGACCGCCCGGGCCCTGGCGATGAAAAGCGACAGCTCGTACCGATTCGAGCGCGGCATCGACCCGACCCTCCCCGAACGCGCCAGCCTCCGCGCCGCCCAGCTCATTCTCGAAACCGCCGGCGGCGAACTGCTCGCGGGGATCGTTTCGGCGGGCACGCCGGGTCACGCGCCGAAGAAACTTTCCCTCCGCCTCGCCCGCATGCGGCAGGTGCTCGGCGTCGAGTTGCCGACCCACGAAGTCGTTCAGGCTCTGGCCCGGCTCGGGTTGCACCCCGTCACCCAAGGCGGCCGGATTGACGTTACCGTCCCGAGCCACCGCCTCGACATCAACATTGAGGTCGATCTGATCGAGGAAGCGATCCGCGTCATCGGCTACGACCGCGTGCCGATGAAGGACGAGATTGCCATCCGCGTCACTCCGCCCCAGCCCGACGCCGCGACGGTGGAGATGATCCGCTCGACGCTGGTGGGGGCCGGCTACTTCGAGGCGATTACGGTCAGCTTTGTCAGCGATAACCTTGCCGGCGATTTCATTCCGGCCGAGGCGGTTCGAGCAGCCGATGCCGCGGCAAAAGACCTGCCCCTGCCGCGCGCCGACGCCTCGGTGCGCAAGGCCGACGCATACCTCCGACCCAGCATTCTCCCCGGCCTGCTTGAGGCCGTTCGCCTGAACGAAACGGTGGGCACGTTAGACGCCCAACTCTGCGA